>JAUWCU010000032.1 GCA_030609135.1 Candidatus Stahliibacteriota bacterium
AATAACCTGGTCGTCCAAAAATGTATCTTGTGTGATATTTATTACATCCGACCAAGATATACCGTCGTAGGTTCGGTAATACACTTCCTGGAATACTACCGGCGTCTTCTCTTGCCACACTACATAAAGGTTATCCATGGAATCGATCGCCATAGACGGATGACTCGAAGGATTGACTGTATTGCTGATATTCAACGGCGTAGTCCAGGTGGATCCATCAAATGCAAAGTAATAGATTTCAGTACTGTCCGATGGTGAATCGCCCCAGTTACATATGACATGAGGATATGCATGGGAGTCTACAACGATACATGGCATTGATGACTGCCCACCAGAAAAGCTCGCGATAATCTCCGGTGCAGACCATGATGTACCGTCATACTGACTGTAAAATATTGGCGCATTGGTCGTCCGCTGGCGCCATACTACGTACAGATAATCGCTTCTATCGATCGCCATACATGGAAAAGCATCATCATACGGCGAACTCGAAATCTGGTACGGAGCTGACCACACTGTGTCGTTATAAAAACTGTAGAAAATATCCCAGTCTCCAGCGCTAATACTCATATCCCATACGACATGTATGTAATCTTGCGAATCCACCACCATCGATGAATAACATGCATTTGTACCTAAACTCTGATTGCTTATATTGATAGCAGGAGTCCAACCAGCACAATCATTCTGTGAATAATATAGATCATAATCCTGATATGCGGTCGTTGTATCATCATAGTGCTGCTTCCACACACAGTGTAAACGATCCCGAGAATCAATCACAAGATTTGGTTCATTAGCAGTTGATGTATCGGTCTGACTTACATTCTCCGGCGCAGACCAAGTGACACCCTCATTGGTAGAATACACATAAAAAATCTCCGCACTGTCTGCATAAGGAAGACCATCATTGTAACTGTATACCGCATGGACAAACCCTTGGGAATCACGGACCGTCACACGGTTGCCACCGTATTGACCAGTTGCATCCCAGGACCGCGTATATGCCATCACATGTGCTGAATCAGGATAGAATGCGTATGTATAAAAAGGAACTAATAGCGCGATTATTACAGGAACGAATCGTTTCATTTACACCTTCAATATATTATACAAACGAAAGACGGCAAGTCAACAGACAAGAGGACCATCGTTCTACCTCCCTCATATTATAAAACTCTGAAATATCAAACAAAACCCAATGTTGATATCCCACTTATACCTGCTATAATACTCAAGAACTTGTCGAAAAGTAGACCGAGATTGCTTTGTAAAAATGTGTCGCTGTAGAGCATTGATAGACTTGAAGCCGAGATGGCGGAATTGGGAGACGCGGCGGACTCAAATGTGAACTGTGGTTCGTTTTGGTGAATGGGCTACACAAATAAAATTCTTATCTAACCTTAATTACTTTCTGGGTGACCTTTTCATTCACTTCAATGAAGTAGATCCCTGGCCTTATTTTATCAGGTAACACGACTCTTCCGGTGATGTCAAAGACTTTGCAGTTTTTGTGTCTGGGTAACACTAAAGGACCACTAAAGATTGTCGGACCAAAATCATAGTTACGCACAACCTCACTTGTTTCTTCTTTAATTCCTGTAATCAAGTTCTTGTGAAAGACCCAACAACGAACAGGATTGCTCGTGCGAATACCCTCTGCATCCATACAATTCCCAGCATCTTTGTCTTCAATATAAGTGACATATATCGAATCATTTACCACATAAGGATGCATTGTAGCATAATCTTCATCAAGACATTGTCCAGGAGGAGCACCAGGTGAATGGGTGTTTGTAAGGTTCACATAATCAGCCCAGGTAATTCCATTGTCTGTAGAGAAAGATCCAAATAACTCACCATTTGGCCAACCTGCACCTGAGGTATCAGAATGATCATCATTACCATGCCAGATACAATAGATGTAATCTGAAATAGTGTCCATGATTAATTCTGGTCGGTCTGCAGGCATACGATAACTACCAAAGTAATAGGGAGATGTCCACCAACCACCAGGTTCACTATAATAAATACTTGGGCTATTTATTACAGTAATGGTATCGTTTAATTCATCCCAGTGGAAAATCTTTGATTTCCCATAATAGCCTGCAGAGTCTACTTTTCTTCCAGCCCACACAATATGAAGATCGTCATTGACATCAAATACAGCATTAACATCACAATAGGCTCTTACGCTGTCAATTGGATAAGGTTGATACTCTGTTAAATTAATCAGTGGGGTCCACATCTCGCCATTATTACTGGATAGCATATACCAGACATCCTGATCCAATTGACCAGCAGCTACTGTGTCAGTTATGAATTGAGTATGTACATATACAACTTTGTCTGAACCAGTAATACGTGATGCACGTAGAAAAAAAGTCAACATTGGACATGAATCAAAGGCAGCAAACTCATTCCACGTATCACCAAGGTCTGTTGTCAGAAAAACATGGTGGAGATTAGATGAAGATGATTGCTTTCCTGTTGCCATCAGGATATTATTGTTATTGCATACGGTTATCTTAGGCCAGATATAATCGATAATTTGTGGGCTTTTGGGGTCATTTGGCCAATTACCTGCCCCATTTGCCGAATCAATATCAATCCATGACCAATAACCTGAACCCACATTGTAATGGTATGCAATTACCGTTCTCTCGCTCCCATCTCTCATTACATCCAGCTGAACCCACCCACTCCATGATGGAGAAGCCTGTGTTTCACCAAAATACCCACCTCCTGAACTGCGAAAATTCCACGCACAAAAACGTTCGGTTTGTCCTTGATCCATCTTCATCCAATTGATATGTATATTGTTGTATGCATCAACAAAAAGACGTTGGCCATAACTGTGATTGGATTGCATATCATACCAGGTCGTGCCAATCGAGTCACCAGGTGATTCTCCCCATCCAAGAACACAGATAATCATCAAATACAAGCCTGCTCTCTTTAACATATTTCTCCTTTACTTATAATTATACTACTGTCAGCACTAGAGCAAACACTAATGATGCTACAATATGTTTTTTCATAATTCCTCCCTCTTTACTTTGTTTTTATTATCTTTTCTAATGTTGAATAATCATCCCCATCCAATCTGATAAAATACACACCTGAAGATACATTTTTGGACGACCAGGTTATTCGGTGATTACCCGCTGAGAGTGTTCCTTGATTGATTCTGTCAACCAATCTGCCACTGGCATCATAAATTCTAATCTTTACTAATGAAGGAAAAGTAAAATTATAATTAATCGCAACACTATTTTTAAAAGGATTAGGGGAAACCCGGAAACCTGATTTAACAGACGATTCGCTTTCCTCCTCAATTCCAACTAAGGATAGTTTCATGTATAGCACATGTAAATCAGGATACACATAATCGTTAACCCAGATAAGGTCAACGCCGTTGGCCGTTACTGGATTGCCTAGTTTAGGAACGCAGGAATAAACAGAATCCTGACTCAAATTGATTGGATCTGACCATGTCGCGCCGTTACAAGTGCAATAATATATTTCCCGATTCATAACATTGGTTTTCTCTGACCACACCACATATAAATTATCAACAGAATCAATCGCCATAGAAGAATATCCTGATGGATGAACCGTATTACTCAAATTCAATGGCTCACTCCAGGCAACCCCATCAAATGCAGTGTAGTAAATATCACCGCTGTCAGATGGTAATGCACAACCATAAATAACCATGGGAAAACACTGCGCATCTGCAACGATACAAGGATAACCGGCGTGTCCACCAGGAATATCTACAATAATCTCCGGAGCAGACCAGGAATTGCCGTCATGGCAACAATAATATATCACCCCATTACCTGCCAACTGACGCCAGATTAAATGCAGATTATCAGCATGATCAATTGCCAATGCAGGAAATGCATCATCATACGGCGAGGTCGATATCTGATAAGGCACAGACCAAACCGTATCTTTATAATACACATAAAAAATATCCCAGTTACCCGACCCCGTACTCATATCATACACCACATGCACATAATCCCGCGAATCAACGACCATCGACGAATAACAAGCATTCATACCTAACCCCTGATTTGTGATATTGATCGCTGAGGTCCAACCCGAATCAGTATTCTGTGAATAGTAAAGATCATAATCATAATAAGTTGTCGAGGTATCTTCATATAACTGTTTCCAGACACAGTGAAGCCGGTCCTGTGAATCAATCACTAAATTGGGCTCAGTTGAAGTTGCTGAATCAGTCTGGCTTGTATTTGCTGGCTCAGACCAGGTAAAACCATTGTCTGTTGAATAAACATAAAAAATTTCACCACTGTCTGCATATGGACCACCAATAGCATAACAATAGACCGCATAGATATTACCCTGCGAATCCCTGACTGATACCCGATTACCACTCTCCTCACCAGTGCCAAAACCAAAATGGGTAATACCGATCACCACCGCTGAATCAGGATATAAGTCTTGAGCAGAAAGTGTAATAGTACACAACCACAATGCCAACGCGGTGATATATTTCTTCATAATGCTTTCTCTACCTCAACAATATCAGTTTTCTGGTTGCAGTAAAATTCTTGAACTTGAATTTTAAGAAGTAAATACCGCTTGGCAGTTTCACTCCTGAGTTATCCTCACCTGTCCAAGTAACTTGTTCCAATACGTTGCCGGTTATATAATCAAAGTCTTTTACTAAATGTCCGGTAACATCGTAAATCTTCAATTCTATCTGGTTCTTGATTCCTGGGGTTTGGAGCTTGATCGTCGTTGTTTGACGAAATGGATTCGGATTGATTTCCAAAAAGGCAGTGTTTTGAAAAAATGCTTTCTCTTCAATCCCAGGTTCCGATGCCATTTTCAAAAGCCAAACATCAGCACTACCTGCACCAAATGAAAGAGTCCATCCGGCAACGATATATCCACCATCCAAAGTCTGCTGAACTGAATAAGCCCTATCCAAATCAGCGCCGCCATAGGTTTTTGTCCAGAGCGTATCAGGTACCTGGGCATAGATAAGTGAGAAGTAGGAAGTAAGAAGTAGAAAGAAATAAATATGTATTAATGTCTTTGCACAAATTATCTTCAATCCACCTCCTCTATGTTAATTATAAGAGTAATATAGGAGTTGTCAAGGCTCCCGTACATTGAGTCCTCTCCACTTTCTGCAAAGCATTGGTAATGTTGTTTTCCTGTAGCTTTACGATTCTTGTCATTGCGAGCGAATCCCGCTAATGGACGGGATGAGCGTGGTTCCGTTTCACGAGAATCCTCGCAAAGCGGGACAATCTCAATATACCTCGAATGAACAACATCATGTTTTTTCAACGCTTTGCTTAACTTAGGAGATTGCTTCGTCACTTCGTTCCTCGTTTATAATGAGAAAAAGAGTTGACATTCAGGGGGTGGTGATTATCTTCTGGTGTTTGACTGAATCTATCAGAGGGTGGTTGAGTCATTGCTGGGATAGTATAATTTTTCATCATGCTAAGCCCGTAGCTCGTTTAACAACCACCCCCTGAATAAATAGAATGGGACCTGTTCTTTAACAGTGAACCCGAATAGACGCATGGCAATAGATTTATGCCTGCTCACGAAATATAATATATGTGTTTTTTAGATTTAGTCAAGTAGAAGATAAAATGATTAATTTACAAAAAGGAGGCATTATGGCTTATATTGGGGTTGATCTTCATACCAATCGATTGACTGCTCACTTTAAGAACAGTGAGGGTAAAGGAAAATCAGCATCTTATGATATCGATGACAAGGGAATGAACCGGTTCATGGGGGCTTTAAAGGAAGACGATCATGTTTTCATTGAAGCTTCAACTAATACCTTTGCTTTTAGTGATGTTATCAAGGATCGAGTAAAGAAAGTAACAGTTATTGATCCTTTTCAATTTAGAGTGATAGCTGATAGTGGTAAAAAGACCGATAAGATTGATGCCAAGAAAATAGCCGAGATGGGCAAGTATCATGTTGAGACTGGTGGCGATTTTCTGCCTGAGGTGTATATTGTGGATGAGACAATAAGGCGGTTGCGTTCGTTGTTTACTACCTATAACCTTATTACCAAAGAAATTACCATGACCAGGAACCGGATCTATTCTTTATTTAAGCAGAATTTAAAACCCTTCACCAGACAATATATCTTTACGATATTGAGGTATGATTCAGATGCGGCGGGTTTAGCGCAAGAGTACCAGTTACAGGTACAGGTATTATTTGAGATTCTGGAGTGTTTGGAGGCGAAGAAGGAGCAAATAAAGAAAACAATACTCTTATGTGGGAAGCCCTTTCAGGAAGACATTGATATTTTGGTGAGTATCAGTGGAATAAGTATCTTCATTGCCTTAGCGTCAATTGCTGATTATGCGACGATTGATCGTTTTACAAAGGCCAAGGAGTTTAGTAAATATTTAAGGAGTACGCCGCGGTCTGAGATTTCCAACAAGAAGAGAAAGGATGGTAAGACCCATAAGAGTGGCCGGAAACTATCAGTAAAATTGGTATTACAAGGGCTCCATCATTCTCTAAAAAGGAATCGTTATATGAATGATTTCTACTGGCGTTTGCGTAAAGGTAAAGGTGCATGTAAAGCGAGGATGGCAGTAGTGAGAAAGACGTTTGTAACGATGTTTTATATGTTAAAGAAACGGGAGTATTACCGATACATGGATAAGAAACTGCATGACAGAAAAATGGCAGAAGACCAACGGTTTTTAGCAAAGAATAAGGAAATACATGAAAGGGCTTGACTTTTTCTCATAGACGCAATGACAAATCAGTATTTCAAATAAGTGGAGAGGAATCAGTCCCGTACAATCCACCTCAAATTTGATATTACCAAGCGGAAATGTTAATTTTTTGCAATTGCGGAAGAGCGATTTAAATCAAAAAAATCCTATAAAAACGTTGTCTAGTACGCTACTATCTTCCTGGTATTGGTGTTCTTTTTATCCTGTATAAAATAGATACCGCTTGCTGGAGCGGTCCAGTAAAGCTCAGGAGTTTTTATCTCATGAACCTGACAGCCAAGTATGTCATAGATGTATATTTCAGGTTTTGCATCAAAGGTTGTAATATAGAAAATACGCGGGGCAACCTGTTTCACAGCCATTTCACAGATGCGCAGGTCACGGTTGAAAACATCAACTATACCCATGGGTCTCAGTTTAATCTGCTTCAATGCTTCAACGCTGTCGCTGGCATTATCCTTCACGACAAGACGAACCTCATATGTACCAGGAGCAAGGCCCACAGTATTCCAGTAATCGAGTGTATCTCTGCGCACCTCAATATACTGCTCATCGTCTATAGGTAGCCACATAGAATCGCCGAGCAATCTGTAGAAGAGCCTGTAAAAATCAAAGTCAAATGGATGGTAAGGACCTGTATCTATCCAGGCAGAACCAATAATACCCACGGTATCGTCGGTATTTGCATTACTCGGAGCTGTTACCGCAGCAACAAAGACTATAGCAGTATCTGAAGGTATCGGGTCTTCAGGAAACTGCGTATTCACCAAAACCATTACTGAGGCGCCGGTTGCCCAGATATTCCCCCAGGGCATAGCGCAATAGCCAAGAAAGCATATCCCCCTATTTTTCGTTATAACATCGGCGAAAATGCTCGACAAGAAAACCAATACACACGCCTCAGAACTTGCTTCAATATGACCGCCACTGCCGTCACAAAAAGCACTTTGAATCAAAGTATAGCTATTACCAAAACCGCACAGCTCGCCGAAAATAGAACTCGTAAGTTCCACGTATGACGTGTCACTCGGATACAGGTTCCATGTCTGCACCAGTGTATTTATCAGATGATAGTTTCTATCTGGTACTGGCAAGGTATAATCCTCATACAATAGACCATTTACCAAACCTGAAATGGCAAAACTGTCAATACCCTCAAACATCAAACCGGTAAGCCTCAAGTCTGAATCACGGACCGTAACGTCGGAGCCTTTCAATGGTATAGTTGCCCACAGACAATCGGTTGAGCTGTCGATTTCCACATGATAACCAATACCGCTTACATTGCTCAGGGTCGAATCAAAGTAAAACCCATAGACTGTATCATTGCCCGGGAATGATATATCAACAACTGAAGAATCTTCACAAAAATACCAGGTAATGAGATAATCAACATGTTGAAACCGTGCAAAGCAATCATTAATAAAAAGCCATTCTCCCATATAGTCTACGTGATTCAGATGGGAAGTGGCAAAACCACTCACAACCGCGGTTATCCAATCACGGTTCACAACATTTGCCATGATAAAATCACCATACCCCTGGATATCTATACTTATCTGGTAACCGGAAAAGTCTGTCTCTGAATTCATCATTGAGAAATCTGCCGAATCACAAACCATAATAGCATGCTCGTAGATATAGTGCTGAACAATAGTAAAGGTGCTCGAATCAACCGTGAAAATACCTTGATTGCACAGAATGATATTGCCATTCAAATGGAAATCAGCATTATCCAGGATAACAACTCCATCATTTATGACAATTATATTACCATCGTTGTAAAAGTAGCCGGCAATGTATAAGGTCTCAGCCGGCTCATCACCGACGACAATATCGTCACGAAAAAAGTCCGATTCAATACTTCTTGGCTTCAGTGATGGACTGAATCCATGGAAATCACCATGATATGTTGATGAATAACTCTCAACTACGCTGTGATATAGGGGTCTCATTGTTTCCATTGCCCAATCAAGTTTCCCCTGATCAACATTGAAAACACTTATCAAAAAAAACAATAACATTTTTCCTCCTTTAAAATAAGCACTCTGCCCATCATAGCTCTATAAATGGAAGCATTTTCTCAAGCAGCTTGCTTCCAATACCCTTAACCTTTTTGATATCCTCTACTGTTTTGAATGAACCATGTTCTTTGCGGTACGCCACTATTCTACCGGCTAAGGCGGGACCAATTCCGGGCAGCACATCTAATTCGTCGATCCGGGCACTATTTATCGGTATCTTTACCGCGATCTCTTCAACAACAACAAGGGTATTTGCCTTTAGCCTCTCTCGCTTTGCATAGTTTACTATATTAATAATGATAAGGATGAAAATAAGTAGCCCAAGGACTATTAATTCCTTCTTTTTCATAGAGCAGATCTCAACTATCTCTACCTTACTTTATTCCGGCATAAATTCCGGATAGACAATTCTCAAAAGAAATCGATACATGGTTTCCAGGCTTTCCTTGCTACATTTGTCAAACGTGTCATCTTTAGAATCCCAATATGGATAATCAAAATCAATGATGTTTATCGCTCTAATTCCGTACTTGATAAGGGAATAATGGTCGTCGATAATATAATACTTGATTGCCGGGATAAAAACAGCCGGCGCGATATCCATACCGATGCGCCAAATAGAATCAACTAAATCGGGAAAGAACTGTACTGAATGACCCTCCTGAAAAATCTGCAGATCTTTGTCTCCAATCATATCCAGAACAAGTATGAATGAATAATGATCAACGCACTTTGAGGCAAAATGATTGGAGCCAAGAAGTGCCGCTTTATTAACATCCTCGCCGTCAAAGAAGATAATGTCCACGCTCATTGGAGGCGGGTTAAGACTGAGTGTATCGATTAAACTCAGCAAAACTGCGACACCTGACCCGCCGTCGTTCGCGCCCGGGCAATCAATGTCAGAATCCCAGTGTGCAGCAATCCCGATCCTTGAACTGCCACCTGGAAATCTTTTATAGATATTATAGAACCACGCGCCGTGCGTGTAGAATGAATCAACCTCGGGGTTGCTTATCTTGCTGATGATATAGTCACCGGCTTTCTCATGGCCTGAAGTCCCTGGTACCCGCTCGCCAATGTGGCAAAAATCAGTAAAGTGCTTATAGGGTGGACGCGCGGACAGCAAGTCTATGTTAATAAACAAAATTACTGATATCATTAGCATCTGGAGAAAACCAGCAATCTTGTTTAACATCTAAAGGAACCTCTACGCTCTTTGTTTACTCTGAGAGCCATTTTGTCTAAAAATTTATGTTTGTCCAGATATTGAGCCCAACTCTTCTTGTGTCCTGATCACTGTTTATGTCGTCGCTTTTCGAGTAATCGAAATTGGCACCGCCGGTTATGGACGAGGAGAAATTATAAGACATCCCGACTGTTGAACTCAAGGTGCTCGTATTGGTCGCCGGGTTTAAGAGGTCGTTATAATAGTTAGTGCTCCGGTTATAATTAACCGTCAAGTTTACTGATAGGTTAGAGGAAAATTTTATCCCTTTGAGGAGTGGTATATTTATACCCTTTGGCGC
Organism: Candidatus Stahliibacteriota bacterium; assembly: GCA_030609135.1. Classification (GTDB taxonomy): domain Bacteria; phylum Hydrothermota; class Tepidihabitantia; order SM23-42; family SM23-42; genus JAUVZL01. The sequence continues at coordinate 10,318 of JAUWCU010000032.1, forward strand.
ACTGAAAGTATAGGCAAAACTTGCTGAGCCACCCCGTGTAATCATCTTTGACTCCACGGCCATGGTGTCAGCATAATAATCTCTGCTATTTGTCTCTGAATAGTTAGCCTCCAGGGTCGTTGATATCCCTTTGATCCAACTTGCTTGCCAGCTTGCCACAGGAGATAAATTCAAGGTCTTAGAATCTGAAACCAGGTCACGTGCTGAGTCAGCAACCACATTGTAGCGTTTTTCAAATGTCTGGCTGAAATTTGCCAGAATGGATGAGTTGCGACACCATTTCTTCAAGAAAGGAAGGGATTCGAGCTTCATAAGGCGGACACTCAGGTTCGGGTACGACATGTTATCTGTTCGGGTCTGTGCTCCACCATAATTGAAAGTTCGGTTCACAGTACCGGTATAACCACCATTAGCACTCAAGAATTTGTAATTGAACCCAGACGATAACCCATAGTTGTCAACAACCCCCCGACCAGGAAAACTACCTTGGGCAATATCGTCAGGAGGTATTGAATCGACCAACCCCCACTGATAATCAAAGTCAGGGCGTGTCTTTACATTGAGGTAGCTGGAACTACGCTGTCGTGAGTATCTGAATTGCACGTTTTGTATGTAACCTACAAATCTTTCAATTTGTCTGGCTATCCACCCGGGCGAACCAGCAACATAGAGCGTATCCTTAGTCTCGTCTCTCAATCTTGTAAATAGTCTCACAATACTACCCACTTTTACAGCACCGTCAACACCATAAGTCCCACTATTGCTTACATTACGAAGATCCTGGTCCTGCCTGATCTCAAAACGAAAATCTTCATTATAAGATGAGTTGAATGTGAACCGCGGCGTGACGATTTTAAGATTTGGAGAAAACGACGTATTGAAATTCTGGTTTCTATTCACTTCTTCACCGTATCGCTTACTCGCAAAAACTGAATCGCGGGTTTGAGCAAAGTTATAATTAGCGTTGATAATAGAGTGGGGTGAATAGGTAACCGAGAAAGAAGGCGTCAATGTTTTTCGATGCTGGGTACCGCCGATAGTCTGCTCAAAGGAGTCAACAAGGCTTGAACGATGGTACGCTTTCACTGAATTATCATTGTAGATGGCGTTGAAACTAATATTCTTCGGTAAAGGAAATAATTTCTGCTTGAGCACTGTGAAGCTCAAATTGGGGGCGAGTGTGTAAGAACCCCTGAAATTCTTGATGTCTGATGTATCAACGCTAAGAGCAGACTGCGAATAGACCTGGGTTCGGTCATGGTTAAACGTAATTCGGTCAATTGTATTTTTCATAAACCAGTTTTTTGATTGTGACTTGGAAAAACCAACTGTATATGAACGCATCAGAGTCTTCGACTTTTGTTCTTCTCGATCCACCCCTGTAAGCTCAACATCATCAGAATAATAGGAGAATCTTGGTTCTGAGGTATTTTTTCGGAAGCTCATGCCAACCGGTATCTTGAAGTGCCAATCCAAAGGTAGAACCTTATCGAGCGAGATATTTCCACTTACCAAGTAACCTCGACCAGCGCTCGCCGTTGAAATGCCCTTGGATTCGGACAACCTTTTGAACCGACCGTTTGATTCATCATAAGCGAAGTTCAATGATGCAAGGTCAGCAAGTACGAGTGAACCATTCCCACGAAAGATCCTGCCAACTTCTGATTTTGGTGATTTCAACTTTATATCATTGAACCATATTGTATCGGTCAGTGGCGTGATAAACTGATTGGTAATTCTTACTTCGAAATACCGGTTATTGGACAATGACGGGTTACCAACAACCGTATGAGTAGAATCGCTGACCGTATCAGCATCTGGATCTCTATCCCTCTTCAGGTCGATGAAGCTCTGCATAGAAATTTTGAAGAGTCGGTAATTGTTAATGCCCAACTCACCATTATTGTATTCAGTAGTGCACTCATAAAAGTTCAGGCTATCGCTGCCCAATCTCAATGAAATAAGCGGGTTTGTGTTGTGCGCATTTAAGTAAAAAGTTAGTGTATCATAGGCACGATAATCCTCATTTTCATCAGTTCTACGGTGGGCAACGCAGCTAATCCCCTGCGGGATATTCACAACCATGAATTCCAGACCGCCCTCTGTCTTGGTCTGACCAAACTGATCATACTCCTCATGGTAGGGTGATCTGTAATATGAATGAGTTTTGGTGTTTACCGGGGTAAGCGTAAAGACCGCACCAGGCGGCGGTAACTTACCGCCAACAAAACCGTAGTTCTTCCATCTGCTGCCTGTGGCACTCAATTTGTATATCATCAGGGTCTCGGTACTGGTAAAACCATCAAACCAAATCCTAACGTATTTAATATCGTGCCAATCTGGTTGACCGAACACTGTATCCATTTCTGGAGAATCTTTAATTGACACCCGGAACATTTTCCAACCATTAGTCAAACCAGCGTTTTTTATGTAGCGTGTTGAAGTTGTGTCGTCAAGATCTACTGAATAACTGAAATAACGGTTCTTTGTGTTCAAATTGCCATCGCGATCAAGGTCTTCTGTATCCCATAATGCGTTACCCTCAGTACCGTTTGTGCCACCGGTATAGTCATAGATTTGGTAATCATCATTACCATCATCAACCGCACCCGGCACATAATCACCATCATCGCCGTACACCCCGTCCAAACCAGTATCCTCGCCCATCTGATTCCAAACATTGTTGTTGTCATTATCCTCATCGTCAAAAACCTGATAACCAACCAATTCACCGTTTTTATTTCGACGCACTTGGTCTTCGCTGATCTCCTGTGCAAAATCAACATGAATAACACCGCCTTTGCCTTTTATTATTAGTTCGAGGTTCTCAATATCTTCGAAGTCCTCACTGTAGATGTATTGGGTCAAACCACCAAAAGACGAATCATGTTCAGGCTGGAAAATTATCTTCAGAACATCAGCTGCTTCATGAGGATCCAGAGGATCCTCATATATATCATCGGCATGGAGAACATCCTCCTTACGAAGATTATGCCAGATTATCCTGTTCTGCACAAAGTTAGCAGTATCTTTGTCAATCGGCTTTGAACAGAGTGCCCAAGAGATTTTAGCAACAGAAATATCATTGCTAATCACGGTCGACGATTCCAAATCATCAAGAAAAACCTCATCTTTGGCATTGAGGTTAGAAAAAGAGTACGCGCTCTCAAAATTGATGTTCACCCTTGAGGCAGTTTCCGTCTCAACCAAAGGCAGCCAATCGATCACTTTTGTAATAACCGGTAAATCCTGCGGATAGGAGAAATCTACTTCCCAGACCATTCTGTTAAAAGGTTCTTCTTTTAGCCGGACATGGTCCATTGGATACGATTCTGTCCGATAGAAGAACGAAGACCCAAGCATTGCATCTCCAAAAGGTCTTACCGTACCGCGCAGCCCAACAAGGGATTTTTCTGCCGCTGAGAAAAATGGCGCATATTCAATCTTGATCCTGACCTTTTGCGTCGGCAATATAGGTTTTCTGAATTCAAGTATGCCACCATCATAATCCACATGATAGTCCTTTATAGAATCCTGCAATACTTCATCAACAAATACCGATACCTTCTTCACGTTCTCAGGCAACATGTAGACTGCCTTAGCTTGCATGGATTTTTTATACAAATAGAACTTGCCGGGAACAGTCATATACGGATTAGTGTAAATTTCGATGTCTGGGTTTTCAAGCACCGCCGATGCAAAAGGCATGCTGTCCGGGAAAATAAGTAAACCGCGCCCCTGGAAAAAAACAATATTTTCATCGATCAGGTTGTTCTTATCATTATCGAGTCCGAGGAGTTGGATAAAAGGAACACCATCCTGATTATCTATATGCTCGCCGCCCGATGTTATATAGTAGATGCGTAGTGAGTCGAGCTTAGACCCGGGTGCTACTACCTGGTAGTAGTTTTTCTTTTCATAATGCCAAGTATATGACAATATATCGAGGATATCAGGACAGATCAATTTTAGCTGCATTGTATCGCTATGTATTGCATCAGTTACAATGCCCACGGTATCGGTTTGTCCCAGACTGTTTATCTTTATATACCAAACACCGAGCACCTGGTTGTTAGGCAACTGATAATTGAGCTCAATTATGTTTGATTGCGGGATACGAAAATAGAAATCACCTTCCAGCTGCTCAGTGAAATAACCGCTTTGACGATTTGTCTGAATAGTCGTGTCGTCAGGGATATTATCATCATTAATATCAAGGTAAGCGTGAGCAAAGAATGTTACGCCCTGATTATTATTCTGAGCATCATTATCATCGACATAAACTTTTAGCTTAACGATTGAATCATACGTACCCAAGTAAAAGAAACGACGGCGTTCATAGTACTTTGCCCAGGTCGTGTCATACTGTGCCTGGGTAGAACCCTCGATCTCTATTTCCTGGGTTTTGGTCTGTTCTTTTGATGCGATGGCAACGATATCTAAAGGACCTAGTTTTGCCGATGATTTGATTCCGAAAAGACCACGATGCGAAGGTATGTCACCAGTATATGTAGTCGCTGGGATCGACAGATCAGTATCACCACCTTCGATCTCCTGGATTATCTCATCTTCTCGACCACGGTAAGTAACTGTAATTTTGTTCTCGGTTTCATTTATCCTCTCTGAATTATGGTCAATAAAGACACGCATCCGGTCACCAACCTCACCGTCAAGTTTTATCGACATTTCCTGTTTCATCTCCAATTCAGGCAACCAGGAGAATTCAGATTCACCAGGGAGGTTTGAAATAAACGTCTCGCTGCCACCAATAGTAATCTTGACGTGCCCACCCACATCGAGTTTGCCGGTTTCGCCCATGAAATCACTAAAACCACCTTTAGGCAAAGCTATTTCAAAAGTACCGAACAGACCCTGGCTTGCATAGCCACCTTGTTGTTTCAAACCCCGCTTAAGATAGCGTAAAAGCACCTCGCGATTACGTAGCATAAGACCTGCATCGAGGTGCTTATCAACACTCACCACGCTGTCAATGCTTATAAACTCCCCCTGATAATAACGTGCATAGATCAGAAACGTACCGTCAGCATCGAGAAATACCTGGGTCTCATAGGGTGTTGACAACTGCGAAAAAAGAATAACTGAAAGTATTAAATTCATATAAAAGAAAGTATTTCCTCGGCGATACCCGCTGCATTGAGCCCATTCAGCTCTAACAAGATATCTATCGAACCATGTTCAATGAACGCATCGGGAAGACCAATGCAATGGACTTTGACCGGTCCATCCTTCTCTGAGAAATATTCCATTACGGCGCTGCCAAAACCACCGCGGCGTGTGTTCTCCTCAACTGTAATGACTGTATGAACGCCTCTTGAGAGTTCTTGAAGCATATCAGTATCTAAGGGTTTGATAAAACGACCATTTATTATTGTCGGGTTCAGACCCTTACGCTTCAAAATAACGAGGGCACTGAGTGCTTGCTTGACCATTGACCCGACCGCGATCACTGCGATATCTCGACCTTGCTCAAGGATCTCCCACTTACCAATGGGGATCGTATCAGGGTTATTATTCTTGACCGGCGGGCAGGTACCCCTTGGATAGCGTATTACAAAGGGATGTTTGTGCTCACTGACCGCGGTCTTGAGCATCGCAATCAATTCATCGCCGTCTTTGGGTGCGCCGATAATTATATTCGGTATACATCTAAAAAATGAAATATCAAATGGACCATGGTGGGTTGGGCCATCCTGGCCAACCAGACCGGCACGGTCAACTGCAAAAATAACCGGTACATCCTGCAGGCAAACATCATGGATAATTTGATCATAGGCGCGCTGAAGGAATGTTGAGTAAATTGCACAAACCGGTACATAGTCTTGTATAGCAAGTGCTGCAGCCATGGTCACTGCGTGCTGTTCAGTGATGCCAACGTCAAAAAATCGCTCTGGTATTTCTTCACGAAACTTTTTCAGACCAGTCCCCAGACACATGCCAGCAGTAATCGCGATGATCTTCTTGTTTTTCTTGGCAAGCCTTACAATGGCATCGCCGAATACCGATGTCCAGGATTGCGCCTTGCTTTTCACTTCTCCGGTCTCTGGACAGTAGGGTCCGATGCCGTGAAATGCTTCAGGATGCTTCTCAGCAGCCTCAAATCCCTTGCCTTTCTTCGTCACGACGTGGATAAACCTTGGGCCTTTCATCTCTTTTACTCTTTGGAAAGTATCGATCAGCTCACTTAACCTATGGCCGTTGAGAGGACCAATATATCGGAAGCCAAGTTCTTCAAATATCACTGCCGGTGCATACAGACCCTTTAATCCCTCTTGGAATAACTTGGCAAGATTCCTGCTCCGGTCTCTCGTGTACGGTGGAAATTTACCCAGGAATTTCCATAGGTCATCGCGAAAGCGGTTGTAGGTCCGCGTCGTAATAATTCTCGTTAGATATTGAGACAGCGCACCTACTGCATCACCGATAGAACGCTCGTTATCATTTAAGACAACAATCACGTCCTTTTTCAGATGACCTAAGTGATTGAGTGCTTCAAAAGCAATACCCGCACTTAATGATCCGTCACCAATAACACTTATTATATTGAACTTGTCGCCCTTTAGATCTCTTGCCAAAGCAAAACCGGTTGCTGCAGACAAAGAGGTCGAAGAATGCCCGGTGTCAAAGACATCGTATTTTGACTCTTTCCTCTTTGGAAAACCACTAATCCCTTTATATGTTCTTATCGTATGGAATTTCAAATAGCGGCCAGTAATCAGTTTCTGAGCATAGGTTTGGTGGCCAACATCCCAGATGATCTTGTCTACATCAACATCAAATGCCTTGTATAACGCGATGGTCAATTCCACAACCCCCAACGAAGGTGCAACATGACCACCGGTCTGAGCACATGTCTTGATGATCTTCTCTCTGATTTCACGAGCAAGTACCTGTAATTGCTCGAGTGTTAGATCCTGCAGGTCTTTGGGACCTTTGATCTTACTTAGGATAGCCATAAGACTGTGTAATTACATAAGAACATAATATCAGAATGTCCGACCCAGTATAAACTCGGTAATCCTACTGAAGATATCAAATCTCTCGCCAAGTCTGGAAAACCTCTCTTTGGCAAGCTCAGCATACCGCCGAGCACGAAACCTTGCACCTCCCAAACCATAGACTGCCGGCGCGGTCAGCTTACCCGCGGCGACATCTTTCCCTGGGGTCTTACCCAATTTTTCCTTTTCACCTACGACATCGAGGATATCATCAGTGTATTGAAAAAGCATGCCCATACAGATACCCGCTTTGTATAATGCATCAATTAAAGATGTGGATGCCTGTGCCATTATTGTACCGCATTTCAATGAAACCGCGATAAATTTGGCGGTTTTATTTAGATGAATGCGTCTTAAGGATTTGGGGCTCAGAGCCATGTCTTTACTAATATCAAGGGATTGACCATAGACAACCCCTTTTGGCCCAACTACCTCACTGACTGATTTTATTACCGCGAGTTTCTCTTTTGCCAACCCATTCCCCTGGGCAAAGAGTTCAAAGGCATGAGCGAACAGACCATCGCCAGAGAGTATAGCCATGGCTTCCCCGAATTTTTTATGGGCAGCAACTCTGCCCCTTCGATAATCGTCATCGTCCATAGCGGGTAAATCGTCGTGGATTAACGAGTAAGTATGGATCAATTCAAGACCGCAGGCGATCGGCATTATCTGTTCAGAATCTTTCCCGCCGCTAGCCTCGTAACTCGCAATGGCGAGAATAGGCCTTATCCTCTTACCATTGCCAATAGAATAATACATTACGTCAAAAAAGGCGTTTATGCCGGCAAAGTATTTTTTAAGTGCCTCATCAACCGGCACCTTTTTTTCTGCCAAGTATTTAACCACATCCATATCAATCATAAGTCCAACATAATTTTAATGGAAATTGACTATTTGTCAATATGCATATAAGGAAGATATGACCAAGCCATAATGTATGTTCTCGACTATGCTCGCCTGTCTCGAACAAGGTAAGAGGAACAGTAATATTTTATCCTTCGAGTAAGTCCTGAGTTTATCAAAGGACGCATCGAGAAGTACCTTTATGTACTGCGTCCTTAAAGGCGGTCCGTACTCTTTATCTAAAATCATGGGGATATTCTACACGCTTTTCTGACAAAGTCAAGGCTATTGTCCTGAAAAACGGTTGACTTGTATACTATGTTTAATATAATGGGGATAATGGAGATTGACGATAGAACAAAAAACTCTCTATTCTCATCGAGAATAATCCTCTGGTTAATAATAGGGGTAGGTGCTGTATTAAGGATCGCACAGTTCATTTATAATCGCTCACTCACTGAGGGGGAAGCGGCACTGGCATTGAACATTGTGCAGCGTTCATATTCTCAACTGCTCAGACCGCTCGACTATGCACAGGCTGCTCCGGTTGGCTTCTTATTGTTGCAGAAGTTCATGAGCACGCTTTTTGGGCTGAGTGAATTGGGGCTCCGCTTCTTGCCTTTAATCGCGGGCATAGGTGCGCTATTCCTGTTCTACAAAGTTGCCAAGAAAACCATAAGTGAACAGTCGCTTAGCATCGCCCTTATCCTTTTTGCGGTCGGTGATCATTTGATTTACTTTGCTTCAGAAGTAAAACAATACTCTGGCGACGTTTTCATAGCACTTTTAATTATCTGGTTGGCAATATTGGTTTTCGACAAGAAATTCGAGATCAAATACACAATGCTCTTCGGCTTTGTCAGTGCCCTTTGCCTCTGGTTTTCACACCCGGCTCTATTTGTATTTTGCGCATCGCTCATAGTCATATACATCTATGCCCTACGCAGGCCGCAATGGTCTACACTTGGCGGTTTACTTATCGCCACCATGCTTGGCTTAGCAAGTTTTCTTGCCAATTACTTTGTCACCCTCAGTAGCCTGAGCCAACATGAACAACTATTAACCACTTGGCAGTCAAGTTTCATGCCTTTGCCCCCGGTCTCGCTCCCTGATATCAAGTGGTTTGCTTATGTCTTTTTGCGAACTTTCAAATTCCCAATTGGGCTTTCAATATATGAACTGTTATTAGCAGTACTGGCTTTCTTGTGGGGATGTGCCATGATGTTCAGGCACAAGAGAAAAAATATCTTGCTTTTGATTTTGCCGATCCTGCTGGCTTTAATCGCATCAGGTTTGCACAGGTACCCTTTTGAGGGTAGACTACTCCTTTTTCTGACCCCATTTATGATCCTGGTCATTGCCCAGGGGATCAGCGATATCAGAAACAAAATAAGACATCAGTCTAACTTCCTGGGAATAGCATTAGTTGTCATCCTGCTCATTCATCCAGTATTGCTTGCCGGCTATCACCTTGTCAAACCGCGCGCCCCAGAAGAACTCCGTACAGTATTGGAATACGTTGACGAGAATTGGCACGATGGCGATGTAATATATGTCTACTATGCTTCACTCAATGCATTTCGTTATTATCACAATCGATATGGTTTTCCTGTTGAATATGTCGAGGGCATTGAATCCCGCTCTGACTGGACCAATTATTACCAGGATCTACAGAGGCTTAGAGGGAACAAAAGGGTTTGGCTTGTCTTCTCTCATATCGCCACCCATTGTGGTGTAGATGAAGAAAGGCTCTTTGTCTCCTACCTCGATCTTTTAGGAACGCAACTCGATGCGTTCAAAGCATCAGGTAGCGCTGGGTATCTGTACGATATGACCCCATCGGTACAATTGACTTCCAGATAATTTTGATTATGATTATTTATGATTGGTAAGGTTTGTAGAAAGGTTACGCGCTTAGAAAAAACTGCACAGCATAGATTGATTGCAAGGTCGGTACGATAATGATTGCAGTAATTGATTTTGGTTCTCAATATACTCAACTTATTGCACGCAGGGTACGCGAGTGCAGGGTGTATTCAGAAATCTTTAGCTGCCTTGTGAAACCTCAGATGCTCAATTGTAAGGATCTCGAGGGTGTAATATTGTCAGGCGGTCCGGGAAGTGTCTTTCATGCACGCATACAGCCATTTAAGCATTTCTTTGAACTTGGGGTGCCAGTTTTGGGTATCTGTTATGGTATGCAGCTTGCTGCACAAATATTTGGTGGTAGGGTAAAACACAGTGAACAAAGGGAATATGGCCCTGCTGAAATAAAAGCAAGGGCAAATCCTCTGTTTGCCGGACTTCCCAAATCATTCAAAGTTTGGATGAGCCACGGTGATTCTGTTATGAAACTGCCCAAAAACGCAAGGATTATCGGTTCTACAGAAACCACCCCTATTGCTGCCTTTCGGTTGCCAAATTTTTATGGCTTACAATTCCATCCCGAGGTGCGTCATACACAGTATGGTTTTAGAATACTAAACAATTTTCTTACCAAAATATGTAGCGTTAAGAAATTGTGGTCAATGAAGAAATTTGTTGATGAACAAATTGTACATATAAAAAAAATTGTGGGGGGTAACCAAGTAATATGTGCAATCAGTGGTGGTATCGATTCCACTGTTGCTGCAGCATTAACTGCCAGAGCAATTAATAAAAACCTCGTTGGCATTTTTGTCGATAATGGCTTTCTTCGATTAAATGAGAAAGAAGAGGTTTACAAAAACCTGCATCATCGTATAAATTTGAAAATAGTCAATGCCCAAAATAGATTCCTGTCAGAATTATCAAATGTAAAGAATCCGGAGAAAAAAAGAAAGATCATAGGCCATGAATTCATCAAGATATTTGAAGCTGAGGCAGAAAAAATAAAGAATGTAAAATATCTTGTTCAAGGAACGTTGTATCCGGATGTTATCGAGTCTGGAAAAGGTATTGGTCCATCCGCCATCATAAAAAGCCATCACAATGTTGGTGGCTTACCTAAACGGATGAAATTGAAAGTTATTGAACCTTTAAGAATGTTATTTAAGGATGAGGTTAGAAAAATTGCCAGCGTTATGAAATTACCATCTTCATTCACTGAAAGGAAACCCTTCCCTGGCCCAGGTCTTGCAGTAAGAATAGTAGGTCCAGTTACAAGAAAGAAATTGCAAATGTTAAGGAAAGCCGACAAAATATTATTAGAAGAAGCATGTAAATTGAAGAAATATGGGAATATATGGCAAATATTCACGGTTCTCTTACCATTGGGAAACGTTGGCGTTATGGGTGATAAACGCACCTATGATTCAGTATGCGCAATAAGAGCAGTGTATAGTGATGACGGCATGACCGCGGATTGGGTGAGATTACCGCAGGAATTCTTGAGTCGAGTATCAAGAAGAATAACTAATGAAGTTGAAGGTATCAATCGGGTTGTCTATGATATAACCTCAAAACCACCTGCAACAATAGAATGGGAATAAAATTTTTGTGTTATTTGGATAATATAAACCAAGGACAAATCTACTGATATGTGCGGCATAGTGGGTATTATCGGTAAAGATCAAGCAATAGACAGAATTTATCCTGCATTGATTGCCCTTCAGCATCGTGGGCAGGATGCAGCAGGAGCAGTAACATTTAACCAAGGGTTTCACATCAAAAAGGGTAATGGTCTGGTACTGAACGTCTTTAGCCAGAAAAATCTTGAACGTCTTAAAGGAACTATTGGCATTGGTCATGTCCGCTATCCCACAGTTGGTGCTGGTGTTGCTGAAGATGCCCAGCCTTTTGTAATTACTATACCCTATGGTGTTGCCCTATCTCATAATGGTAATTTAGTGAATTTTTTCGATTTAAAAAAAGATATAACTACGAATGACTTTCGCTATTTGAATTCGAATTGCGACGCTGAAGTTATCTTAAATATTCTATCAATCGAATTGACAAAAATGAACTTAAGGAATTTTGAATCCGAAGGATTGTTCAAGGCATTAGCCAGGACGTATAAGAAATTAATCGGTAGTTTTGCTGTTGTTTCTATTATCGCCAATAGAGGGCTTCTTGCATTTAGAGATAAAAATGGTATAAAACCACTCGTCTTTGGCAGAGATGAAAATAGTTATTGCTTTGCCTCAGAGAGTGTCGCGCTTGATCTATTAGGTTATAAAAATTTCACTGACGTGAAACCCGGTGAAGCTGTATTTATCGACAAACAGGGTGAATTTTTCAAAAAACAAGTTGCAAAAGGTCGTAAAGCAACCTGTATCTTTGAATATGTCTACTTCGCCAGACCCGACTCTATTCTTGATGGTATCGGTGTTTATGAAGCACGACTGCGTCTTGGTGAAGAATTGGGCAAGGAATGTCTAAAACATAAGATTGAACCTGATGTAGTTATTCCAGTTCCAGATACGGCACGGGGTTCAGCCAAGATGATTGCTGAAATCATTGGCGTGAAATACCGCGAAGGGTTAATAAGAAATCGCTATATACAAAGAACTTTTATAATACGTACACAATCTGAAAGAATCAAGGCAGTCAAATTGAAGTTCAATCCTATAAGATCTGAAATAACTGGTAAAAAAATATTGCTTGTTGATGATTCAATTGTTCGAGGAAACACTTCACGGGAAATAATCGCCCTACTCAGAAGTTTTGGAGCAAAAGAGATCTACTATGCTGTATATTCACCACCATTAAAGTTCCCATGTGTCTACGGTATCGATATGCAAACGAAAGGCGAGTTTATTGCCCGCAATAAATCGACCGATGAAATAAAAAAATCAATCAATGCAGACAGGCTAATATATCAAACTATTGAGGGGTTAACTAAAGGGGTAGGTGGTGATGGAAAGGGTTTTTGCACTGCCTGCTTCACTGGATCTTACCCCACTAAAATCCCACCCCTTTTACTTGAACGCATCGAAGCTGATCGAATGATGAGTAACCTTTAAGATTTTATTGACAATACTTTGAGAGAAAGTAGCAGGTATTGTCAGGCTGACCGAGAATACCGAAATTTATTGGAGTAGAGCCTTCAGGTTTGTTAAATTTCATGAAATTTCGGCAGTTTTTGACGGGCGTAAACGCCCTACTCCTTATTCTCGGTCACCCTG
>JAUWCU010000031.1 GCA_030609135.1 Candidatus Stahliibacteriota bacterium
CGTATTGACCAGGTCACTTTTCCATCCCATCTGGTTCATCCTCATATTAATTGGGGTAATCGCATACAACCGTGACAATGCTAAACGAATAATACTATGTGCTCTTTTCCCGATGCTTGTTATAGGTAGTGTCTACGTTAAAAACTACGTCTTTTTTAAACAGGTTGGTCTCTCATCCTGGTTTGGTATGAACCTGGCAAAGATGACAATGACTGTGCCTTTGGATAAAATAGAGCCGCTGGTGGAAAAAGGGGAATTATCTGGTATTGCAACAATTATGCCCTTTCAAACACCTGAGACATACCAGGAGTATGCGAATTTCGACACCCTGACCGGTATCAGAGTACTCGACAGAAAGTACAAGTCAACTGGATTTGTTAACCTCAATCACATCGGCTATATACAGGTGTCACAGCAATACTTTGTCGCTGCCAGGTATCTGATTAGAAAATATCCTCAGTATTATGGCTTATCAGTATGTAAAGCTTTTTATGCCTTTTTAAGACCTTGCTCTGATTCAATGATCATTCGAAACAAGAATCGCCGCGTCATAGGAACCTGGGTTAACATCTACGAAAATTACCTTATTGGTGATATCTTGAGTCGGGTCTGGAATACCCACTATACAAACCGTTATGACAAGAAGCGTAAAGTACACCTTAATTTTCTGTATTTCCTCATGCCGGTACTTTGTATCTGGGGTTTGATCACAATTGCCAAGGGCGCAATTTTGTTCAAATACCGCAGGGTTGAACTGATAACCATCACCTATGCCATGTTCAACGTCATATATGTCACAATTGCCGGGAATCTTCTTGAGGTCAGTGAAAATATGCGATTTCGCTTCTTAATTCTACCATTTCTCTATGTATTCTTAGCAATTTGGTTCAAGTATTTGCTCAATAAGGCTAGGCGAGCTTGACAACCGAAATTTTCGGGATATAATGGAACATGAAACCAGGAATTTTTTTACAGTTTTTGCGAGGATGGCGGAATTGGCAGACGCGCTGGATTTAGGATCCAGTTCCATCACGGAATGGGGGTTCAAGTCCCCCTCCTCGCATGTTCTGGAGGTGCCCTTTGCACTATGATATTGCTACAGATAAAGCAACTGAAAAAGAAATTGATATAACCATACCCGCCACTGAATTAGATCGCTTCATTAAGATCGAAATCAATAAGTTAAGAAAAGACCTTTCGCTCAAGGGTTTTCGCAAAGGTAAAGTACCTGAGAGTTTGATAAGAACAAGATATCACGATACGCTTAAAGCCCAGGCAATGAATGGTCTGGTTACTGAATCCTTTTTCAAAATCATTACAGAAAACAAGTGGCGTCCAGCATCCCGTGCTGAAATGAAGGATCTTAAGGAAGACGATGAGATTAAATTCCGTCTGCGTTTTGAAACCATCCCAAATTTTGAAATTGGCGACTATGTCGGCATCGAGGTTTTCCAAGAAGAACCACTGCCTGACGATTTTCTGCTTGAACAGGCAATAAAAGAACTCCGTGAGCAACATGCAAATACCAGAGAAACTACGCGCCCTGCTGTTGTAGATGATTTTATCACCATGGATATTGAAATATTTGAGAACGACAAGACGAAAGAAAATAAACGAAATCTTAAGGTGCGCATTGGTGACCGGAACCTGCTGGATGGAATAAATAAAGCTTTGGTCGGTGTAAGGAAAACAGAAAAAAAGCAGGTACGTGTTGATAAACAAACTTATAAGATATACATAAAGAAAGTCGAAGAAAAAGTCTTGCCCAATATCGATGCTGATTTTGCCAAAGTACAGAAATTCGAAGGTATCGAACAACTGCACAAGAAACTACTGGAAAACACCAAGAAAATCGAAGAAAAAAGACTTGAAGATACTACCAAAGAATCGCTTTCTAATATCCTTTTAGAAAGAAATCAATTTGACGTACCCAATGCACTAATTGAGAACGAATACCGAACTATACTGCAAAGATCAAATATGCCTGATTCAGAATCGAATAAGGAAAGATTCCGGGGACCAGCTGAAAAGCGTGCTCGATTAAATTTGATAATAAATAAGATTGCTGATAAAGAAAATATTCAAGTAAAAGAAGAAGAAATCATGAATCTCGTTACGGCAATGGACGTCAAACTGAACGACGAAAACCGAGAAAGCATTGTCAGCTATATAGGCAACGTCCTGACCAAAGAGAAAACTATTGATTTTCTTTATAAAAATGCAAAAATCAGCAAAAAAAGTCGAATAATATCGCCAAAGGAGGACATCAATGATACCCGTTCCGTTCGTCATAGAGCAAACCGGCCGGGGTGAGCGCGCTTATGACATTTACTCGCGTCTCCTCAAAGAACGAATAATATTTATTGGCACACCAATGGATGATACTGTGGCAAATTTAATCATTGCTCAATTGTTATTCTTGGAAGCTGACGATCCAACCAGAGACATATCGCTTTACATCAATTCACCGGGCGGTGTAGTTTCATCAGGCCTTGCCATATACGACACAATGCAGTTTGTCAGACCCCCGGTCTCAACGATATGTATTGGCATGGCAGCGTCCATGGCAGCGCTTTTATTAGCTGCCGGTGAGAAAGGCAAAAGATTTGCCCTACCCCATGCCCGTATAATGATCCATCAACCAGAAGGTGCCTTTTCAGGACAAGCATCAGATATTGCCATTCATGCAAAAGAAGTACTCACAACAAAAGAGATTCTGAACAAGATGTTTGCCAAGCACACGGGTCAGACTGAAGATAGGATCGACAAAGATACCGACCGAAATTTCTTTATGTCTGCTCAGGAAGCCAAAGAGTACGAGATAATCGATGATATCATGAAAAAGAGGAAAAAATAATACCAAAAAGGTATGCCCTAAGGTGTATGAAGTATAAGAAGCGACCGGTGCAATGAGTGTTTTTACAAACATATATTTAAACTTCAGCAAAAGGAGGTTTCTCAAGCCGTTCAAGCCTTTGTCCACTAAAAAGCGAAGAAGTTTTCTGGTCTCCGCACCCACTCAACCAGCTGAATTTGTGAAAGTTATACCTTATGTGACAGGGTTGAAGAAAATCGGGGATATCGTAATGATTACACCCCAGCACCATGAGACAATATGCAGTTTCATCAAACCTAAGAACTTCCAGATCATCTTCTACAACATCCCTCCCCTGGTCTTATCAAAAGAATATGATGGACTAAAAAAACAACTGAGCCAAAAGCGGTTTCACTATATTCTCGAGTTGAATAAACCAGCCAATATCTCGCTCCCCTATCTGACCACTACAGAAAGAAGGATCTGCTTATATGACCAAACCAAGTTCCCTTACTACAATATTATGCTCCGCGATAGTGCCGAGTCTTTGTGTAGTCTTTTTACAACCAGAAAATATGATCCCAAAAAAATCTTTACTTTTAATATTCGGGATATAAAGAGTACAATGAAGAAGTACAAGAAAAAACGACCATTACTGTTTGTCAACGGTACCGACAAGATTGACTGGCAAGGTGATACAATCACTATTGGCAAAGACTTATCTGCCGGCTCACCTGAAGCATATAAACTCCTTGTCGGCGCTGATGCTTACTCCGGTCAGAATGACGTATTCTATGAGTTTGCGAAGATTTACTCCAAGGAAATATTAGAATGACAAAGATAATACCGGAGCCGGTCGATAATATCCTGTGTCAAATAAACAACCTCGATCTCGGGAATATCAATGTGCCAAAAATCACCCATGCCCTGAGCATGGGTCTGGGCGGTTACGGATGTGCGGTCATTTCTCAAAAAAATGACAAACCTGAGCTTGAGTACTATGAAGGTATTACCAAAAAAGAATTCGTTAAGAAAATGAAAAATCCGAAAAACCTCTTGAGTTTTGTTTTGAAAATCGGTGATCAGATTTACCGGCTCTTAATCCTACAGAAGAAGAGAAGCCATCTTACAAAAGCACAAGAAGTTAACATCAATACCCTACTCTCGATAATTTCCATGGCATTAACAATGAGGCGGGTCTCCAAAGATCGAATCACAGAAACCCAGATCATAAATCAGCTTAATTTGAATATTACCACAAGTCTTGACGAAAATAAAATCATTAGAAATCTTGAATCCGCGGCACGTCGTATGCTCAAAATTGATGATATATTTATCTTCTACCGCCGTGATGATTTTTTTATCGGCAGTAAAAATTCATTCGAGATTATCAATCTACCCAAGGCTATCTATAGCAAACTTTTTAAAGTTCAACAGATGTTCACCGTACCGAAAAACCGAGTCGCTTCACTTAAGGCGATAATTCCAATTAAGACTGTCCGTGATGTTACCTTCATACCATTTACTATAAAAAATGTATTGCGGGGGTTCTTTATGCTCCCTGGCAACATAATGGTATTAAGCAGGAGCTTTGTCTTAACCCGTATCAAATTTTTGGCGAACCAAGCTGGCCTTGCCCTGGAAAGGATTGATCTCTTTCGCAAAATGAACAGTGCATTACGGGAAAGCCATGGACTGCAAGACCTGATAAAGATTATGATATCTTCTCTCGACCTTTCGTCCTTATCTACCGAAATCCTGCAAAGGGCACAAGAGTTTCTTGGTTTCAAACGCATCCTATTCTCGATTTATGACCCAGAACTACAAAGCTTCCGCCGCATAACCGGCGTCGGTATCTCAGCAAAAAAATTAAAAGAAGCCCAGGCAATACATCCGCCCCTCGAGGCAATTATGGAGCTATTCAATAATCGTTATCGTATATCAAATTCATATTATGTACCGGCTAAAGATGCGCAAGTAATTTGTAAGAACGTCAAGCATTATGAATTGTATAAATCAACACCCATAAAAAATCGTATCCCTGAATTGTGGGACCCAGGTGATATCTTTGTCTCGCCAATATATTCAAAAAATCGTGAAATCGTTGCTCTGCTTTCGCTCGACATGCCGATGAGCAACCTCGCGCCAACATTGAGTAACGTTAAACTTCTAGAAATATTCGGCGACTTTCTCGGCATGGCTATAGGAAATTCTCAATTGTTTGAAAAAATTGAAAGGCTATCAAACACTGATGAGATGACCGATGTCTACAACTACCGGTTCCTCAGGGAAAAACTCGAGTCTCTGATAAAAAATAGGGTTTCGCCGATTTCCCTGATCATGATTGACCTCGATAATTTTAAAGAGTGTAATGATAGTCTCGGACACCTGTATGGTGACGAAGTACTGAAGATGTTTTCTGAATGTCTTGTTGATGCCATTGGCAAACGCGGATATGTTGTGCGGTACGGCGGTGATGAATTCATTATTCTACTACCAAAAACCAGCCGGAAAAGCAGCAAGACGCTCATCGATAGAATCAGTAACTATTCAAATAAACATAAAATTTGTCGCGCCCATAAACCCTGCAGCTTTTCATACGGTATCGCAGTATACCCAAGAAACGGACTCAACCTGGGTTCATTAATCGACTATGCAGACCGACTCCTGTATCAACAAAAGGCTGAGAAACGCAATGAATATTAAGGGCAAATTCAGTTCCCGGACATTGGCGATATATTTCTTGATTGGCATAGGTATTATCGGTATCGTCACCTACGTCTATTCCAATTACCTAATCCAGCGGATTGAGAAAGAAACAGAAACGACCTCGAGAATTTTCGCCAAATATGCTTTGAGCCCGACCATGGATGAACAGTCTCTACTTGAGTTGCTGTTTGAAGAAGTTATTCGGAAGATTGACTTCCCGGTAATAATGACCGATGTAGAAGGTAACCCGACATCATCCAAGAATATCGAGACGAACGATCTAAGAAAGGCACTCGAAAAACTGAATAAGCACCAGACGCCGATTCCGATCATCATACACCATGGTTCTGATTCAACCCTCGTTGGGTATGTCCATTATGGCTTATCTCCCTTCACCAAATCTCTGCAAATTTTACCTTTCGTTGAAACAGTATTTCTGATCGCCTTCCTCTTCCTGGGATTTTGGGGTTACCTTATTTACCGAAAAAGCGAAGAAGAAAAAATATGGAACTCTCTTGCTCGAGAAACCGCCCATCAACTCGCGACCCCATTATCATCGCTTATCGGCTGGCTCGAGGCGGCCAAAGGAAAAGTGTCAGAGGATATCCATACCGGTATACGCGAAGATACACAAAAGATGAAAGAAGTGCTGGAGAAGTTCTCCAGAATTGGTCTACCACCGAGGTTGGTGGAGAAAAAACCGACAGACACAATACGCAAGTCGGTGGAATATATGCGGAAACGTGCCCACACCAACATTGTCTTTCATGAGGAATACGCATCGTTACCAGCCGTTAAATTCGACGATATCCTGCTCGGCTGGGCAATTGATAATATTATAAAAAACGGCTTGGATGCCATCGGTTCAGACAAAGGAGAGATTACCATAAAGACATTTGTGGCCGGTGGTGCGGTCATTGAAATAAGGGATACCGGCAAAGGAATAAAGAAAGGAAAAGAGATCTTCAAACCAGGTTTTACAACGAAAAAATATGGTTGGGGTTTGGGTCTCGTATTGACGAAGCGTATCGTCGAAGAATATCATAAGGGTAAGTTTGTGCTAAAAAGAACTGATTCCCGGGGAACCACATTTCAAATAATAATCCCAAAGGTGGAAAAATGAAAATTTTGTGGATAGATGATGAAATAGATTTGTTAAAGCCGTTCATATATCTTCTTGAACAAGAAGGCTATGAAGTGAAGACGGCACCTTCTGGTGAAAATGGTGCAACCCTTGCCAGTAAAGAAGTGTTTGATCTTATCTTCTTGGATGAAATTATGCCTGGCGTCGATGGACTGGAGGTGCTGAGAAAAATAAAAAATGAGAACTCGCAACAGTTGGTGGTGATGATTACTAAAAGCGAAGAAGAAGATATTATGAAGAAAGCATACGGAGGTTGGGTCGATGACTATATTACAAAGCCGTTCAGTTTCACTCAATTGCTTTCTGTTTTGAATCGTACGCTGAAGCGAAGAATGATAATCGCTGAAAAAATGAACGAAGAGTACGCCACGCAGTTCAGGACTCATACTGATCCTACTGACTATAACGAATGGGTGGAATACTACCGGACGATTGTATCGTGGGATTTGCGACTTCTTGAATTTGGCAACAAAAGTCTCAAAGAAATACAGGAAGAACGAAAAAGAGAAGCCAATGCCGGATTTGCAAAATATATCGAAACCCAATATCCAGATTTTATAAGGGGCAAGGGACCGGTATTGTCCCAAAACCTCTTTTCAAATTATATCTTCCCTATATTGAAAGATGGACCGCTCCATTTTGTCATTTTTGACTCAATGAGGCTTGATCAGTATTTCAAAATATCTCCTTATCTGCGTGACTTCTTTGAGATAAATACACAGTTCTATTGCTCGGTACTGCCAACCGCAACACCGTACTCAAGAAATGCCATTTTTGCCGGACTTTTACCCCTCGAGATAGTGCAGAGATTACCACAATACTGGTCTTTCGAATCTAAAGGACAGAACCGATTTGAGAAAGAGCTGTTCAGCGAACAACTGAATAGACATAACCTCCGTTTGAAATTCTCATACTACAAATTATCCTCAATCCAAGAGATCGAACGGAACATCCAAAGAATCAGCAATGACAAAGCAGATATCTGCATAACTGTAATCAACTTCTTTGACCTCATCCTTCATTCAATACCAGGACGCGGCAACATGAAGGGGATGTTAGACGACGAACGGGTTTTCCTCAATTTATTGAGCTATTGGTTCCCGATATCCCCAATCTTTGAGCTTTTCAAGAATATATCCAAAAAGGATTGTCGCATCGTTCTCACTACTGATCATGGTTTCATCAAGGTACGCCGTCCCAGCATTATCTATGGCGGCCGGTCAATATCACCCAATCTCCGATATAAGTACGGTCCAGCGCTTAGAATAGACAAAAAAACCGCGTGGCTACTGAATAATCCCGGCGAGATATCACTGCCAAGCGGTGATTCGTCAGTAAGATTCGCCATTGCCAAGGAAGATTATTACTTCATCTACCCAACAAAACCAACCGAGTATGAAAAAGAGTTCAAGTATACTTTCCAGCATGGTGGTATATCAATGGAGGAAATGATCCTACCGTTTACGATCATGAAACCACGGTAACACAGACCTCGCTATCGCTCGGTTAAATACTGATCTCGAAATTCGAAATCCTAAATAGAATCTAAACCCTAAATTCAAATATCCAAGAACTAAACTATCCTGTTTTGAATTTTGCATTTTGGTTATTTGTACTTGTTTAGGATTTAGTACTTCGAATTTAGGGTTTGAAAATGGGGGGCCCCCACCGGAGGGCGAAGATCAAATAAAGCAGAGGCCCCAAAAAGTTTGGCAATCAGAATTGATTGCCCATATCATTATTGCTTAAAAGTAAACGGAATTGATATTTTCTGTTCGAACGGTACTCCATCCTTGGTCGCTGGTTTGAATTCACATTTCTTGGCTGCTGCCAAGGCTTCAGCTTCGCATGCTGGATTTCCAAAGCTGGAAAGAATGGTTGCATTCTTCACTTTTCCATCTTTACCGACAACAACGCGCACGACAATCGTCCCTGAGGCGCCAACTGCCTTCGCTGCTTCAGGGTATCTTGGTTGAACCCGTTTAGTAATTGTAACCCTGGTCACAATTGATGGTTTGGGTGGTTCAAGTGGTGTAATAGGTGGCATTCCGGCTCCAGTATCAGGGGATGTTGTAGACACCGCAGCTGTATCTTTCTTAGCAGCTGCCTCTAAGAGCTTTTCAGGTGCGACGATTTCTGGTAGTTTTTCACTCGATACCTCAGGTTTGGTTTCTGCGGGTTTTTCAGTCGGTGTTATACTTGTATCAACTGCTGGCGGAAGCGAAGCTATCGCAACCCTTCGTTCTGCCTCAGGGATCCAGTATGTATAGGCACTGGCTAAAACTAACCCTTGACCAACACCTTTGACCCTCTTGTATGAAGCTGAAATATCATTAGCTACAATAAGGAACGTATAGGGGATATCCTCATATACAACCCTTTGAAATTCATTCCAGATCTCTTCAGCTTTTTTCCTATTGAGCATAGCAACACCAAGGTCAATAAGGGAATCAACTGCCGTATTCTTATAACCAACAAAATTGAACCTCCCCTTTACCGGATCTGAATACCAATAAACCGTCGGATCGATCTTTTCACCCACACTCCAACCCATAATAAAACCATCAAAGTCTCGCTTCACAATGGCTTCAATAAACGACCTGGTATCCAGAGTCCGTGCATTGACGCGAATACCCAGGGCTTTCAGATCTTGCGCAACCAGCTCAAGGATCTTTACTCTTTCGGCGTTTTCAACATTGGTGATTATGTTTAGGGTGAAATCCTTCCTGTCGATATCCAGTATCTTATTACGATTGCGATCCTCAAAGCCTAGCCTCTCAAGTATCTTCTTTGCTTCAGGTAGATTGTGCTTAATTGGCTCGACATCTTCATTATACCCCCATGATGACGGTGGTAATGGTCCAAGCGAAATTGCACCCATGCCAGCAAAAACTTCTTTCAAAATTTGCTTCGTGTCAATCGCCATGGTCAGTGCCTTACGAATCTCCTTGTTTCTCAGATGCTGATTATTGAAATTCCACCCTATATAGGTAAACGTATTACCCGGTTTTGTATCAACCTCAATGTTCTTGTTATTGGCAAGCTCTTTAGCCCGGGCAGGTGTAATATTGAAAACCAAATCAAGATCACCAGCAGAAAAATCCTCCATCATCTTGTTGATATCAGCGTAGTATGTTATGTAGATTTCATCTAAAGGTGGCCGACCGCGATAGTATGCATCATTATAGGTCAGGATAAGACCTGACCCGGGTATCCACTCCTTTATTTTATAGGGTCCGTTGCCAACAATAGTTTTTGTGCCAAAATCGGCGGCGGCTTTTTCAAAAATATGTTTTGGTACAGCCATAATGTCAGAATCAGTGAGCAGATCAGCGTATATCTTGTTAAACGTGAATTTGATCGCATAAGGTCCAACAATCTCAACGTTCTCAATAAATCTCAGGCTGGCAATATTGGAATAGTTCGTTTTTGGATCATTCATCTTCTCATAGGTAAAATATACATCAGCAGCAGTCACTGGTTCACCATCCCACCATATCACATCAGTCCGTAGATAATATGTGATCGAAGTTAGATCTTCAGAGAACTCCCAAGAAGATGCTAATTCGGGCTTCATCTTACCTGTTTCAGGGTCGATGCGATGGAGGTGCATAAAAAGAAGATCAAGAATATCATTTGAACCGAACATAGATGGTGCAAGTGGTGAAATGACTGCTGGCAGATCAGTAGTCCCAATAACGAGTTTACCACCCTGTTCACCAGTAAGCATCTCTTCTTTTTTTGTACATGCAGAAATTATCAATATAACAATGATGAATAAACACACAAATTTCTTCATATTTACCTCCTAATAACCATATACATTATAACTGCGATTTTATTCCTGTCAAGGCTATTTCTCGAACCGGCCGCCAGCAAAATAGACTTTCATATGTGGATAAGGGATTTCTATGGACTGCTTATCGAACTCCTTTTTGAGCCGCTTGCGTAATTCGCCCATGATCTCCCATTGAGCAAGCGGTGTTGTATCACCCAAAATCTTGATTTCGATACCAGAATCACCAAAATTATCAATCCTAAGCACCTGTGGTGCCTTAATTATTTTACCTTGCCACGCTTTTTCCTTGGACAACTTACTGCAAACTCTATTGATGACTGTGATCACCCTATCTAAATCTGTTTCATAGCTGACGGTGATGTTCAGATTTACCCGCGAGTACTCTTTCGTATAGTTACTCACGATGGCTATCTCACCATTCGGTATATAATGCACCGCACCATCAATATCCCGCAAGATCGTTCTGCGTAAGTTAACTTCTTCGACAAGACCTTTTATATCTCCAATTTTCACAACATCGCCTATGCCAAACTGATTTTCCATCAGGATAAAAAGTCCATTTATGTAACCCTTTATTAAACTCTGCGCACCAAGACCAACCGCAATACCGATAACTCCAAGACTGGCTAAAGCTGGTCCAATATTGACACCGATTTCAGCGAGGATTGTAAAAAGGACAACAACCCCAATCAGAATACCGATCGTGTTTCTTAGTACCCGGGATAAGGTATTAGTCCTCTTCTCAATCTCAGCCCGTGGCTTACCTTTCATCCTTGTTGAAACAGTATGCTTGAGAAAACGGGGTATAGTATATTGGGATATCAAGTAGATAATGACACCGACCGTGATAACAACTATTAATCTAATTCCGTGAAGTCTCACCCACTCAACCATTTTGCCCCCTAAACCATTCAATTGTTTTCTCTAAACCCTGTTCAAGGCTTATTAATGGCTCCCAACCCAATAGTCTCTTTGCTTTGGAGATATCTGGTCGGCGTTTCTTCGGATCGCTATCTGGCAAGGGATGAAATCGGTATTCGCTTGCGCTAGAACATAATCTCTTTACCATATCAGCAAGTTCGAGTACTGTGTACTCTGCCGGGTTTCCCAGATTAATTGGACGTGGATAGTCAACCTCCACCGCCTTAGTAATGGCATCAACCATGTCGCTGATATAGCAGAAACTCCTGGTCTGCTTACCCTCCCCGAAAATCGGCAATGGATTATTCTTCAGAGCCTCTGATATGAAAGTAGGAACCACGCGTCCATCACCGGCATGCATCCTTGCACCATAAGTATTGAAGATACGTACAATACCGATCTTTGTGTGTAGTTCTCTATGGTATGTCAAGGTAAGTGTTTCAGCAAATCTCTTACCCTCATCATACACAGCACGTGGACTGCCTACATTCACATTCCCGAAATATTCCTCTTTCTGGGGATGGATTTCTGGATCACCATATACCTCACTCGTCGAAGCAAGAAAGAACTTTGCTCCTTTCTTTGTCGCCAATTCAAGCATGTTGTACGTACCGATCGACATAACGCGCAATGTTTCAATTGGATACTTCAAGTAGTCAAAAGGACTGGCCGGACACGCAAAATGTAATACAAAATCGACATCGTCAAGAATGTCACGGGTTACACAAACATCCTGCTTTATTAATTCCAGCTTCTTATTCCCATTGTGCGGTGCGATGTTTTCTTCTCTGCCAGTAATCAAATTATCAATAACCACTACCTGATTTCCAGCTTTCAAATAGTAATCGACCAGGTGGGAACCGATAAAGCCGGCACCGCCTGTTATCACAATCCTCATCTGCCAATACCTTTGTAAATAAATCCCAGCGCCGCCATTTTTCCTGGCTCAAAGACATTGCGGCCGTCAAAAAATACAGGTTGACGCATAAAACCTTTGATCTTTTTCTTGTCATTATCAACACAAATGACCTCATGTTCTATCTCAGCAAAACAGGTCCCGGATACACGACCAACATACCCTGTCCCAATCATGCAGACCTTCATTATTTAACCTCCTTCAAATTATATGGCTCGAAAGGGCGCTTATAGAGGGCATAAGAGGGCTATTAAAGTAATAAGAAAATTGCCTTCTCGAGCCATCTGTGAGCCTTCTTTTTTTATCGCTTCTTAAAGAATATGAAAAACACTCCGCCCACAAGTGAAAGCACAAAGTACAGGAAAAACGAAACCAAAGAAATAGCCACCGCTGTTTCGGCTACAAAACCAACCCGTGCGAAAAGCAACACGTAGAAATATTCCCTAACTCCAAGCGCATTGAAAGAAATCGGGATCATCGACACAACATTGATAATCGGCACATAGATAAAGAATGGCAACACACTCACCTTACTGGTAGACATACCCTGCATGACAAGAAAGGGACCGATTGCCAGTAGCGCCTGGATTACTACTGAATGCACTATGCATAAGGTAATCGTTCCCCATGCACCGCTAAAATCAGTAGCTGCTTCGTGTAAACGGTTCAATCGCTCACCAATCTTTAGAATTTTGACCTTCTGGACTATTGGAGAAATCCTGTTGTACGCACGTTCGGAAAAAAATAAATAAGTAATCATGACGATAACGACCAGGCCGATGACAATAAACGGAAGAAACTCGGTCTGATGTTTAATGATAAAGAGGTATAATACAGCAAAAAAAGCAAATATGAATAATCCCACAAACCCAAGAATTCTATCGACCAGAACCGTAGCCAAGGCATCGGCGCGCCGTTTTTTCATTGAATATAAGACTCTCATGACATCACCACCTATTGTGGTTGGAAGAAAATTATTGAAAAAGGTCGCGATGAAATATATCACAATAGTCCGACCAAATGGGATACCAAACTTCTTATGGTTAAGAAGAACCTGCCATCGCCACGCTGAAACGATGATGAAAAGAAAATACGGGATGAGTGCATATAATAGGTAACGTAGCTCTATGGACTGGATATTAGTGAGTATTTTACCTAAATCCAGACGCCAGACCAGAAGAGCCATAAGACCAACACCAATGGCAATTCTCAGTGTTGTCGAAATTCTCTTACGGTTCTCTTTTTTCAAGTCGATCGAGAATCGCCCTGATGGATTCACCAATGAGGGCGAGGGAAAAGAACAAAATACCGGAAACAACAAGCAGAATGACCAGATACAGCAAAGGTCGATACCCGTGGCTGAAAAGTCTAAGGATGATGGTAATGACACCGACCAAAACCCCGAGTGCGATTGAAAACAAACCAATCGAGCCAAAATAAAGCAGTGGTTTCTTATTGAATGTCAACTGGAACTTCACTGCCAACAGATCAAAGAAGCCGATTAATATCCGTGATTTGCGTTGGTACTTAGGGATTCCATATTTTCTAGGTCTGAGTATTACGCGAACCTCGGCAATTTTGAAACCCGCCTCTTTTGCTAAAGGAACAATATAACGATGCCAGTCTTTACGCAGCGGGATTACATCGAGTACTCCTTTTCTAAGTGCTTTTATTGAATTCATATCATGAATCCTAAGGTGAAAAAGACGGCGCGCACAGAAATTGTAAACATTGGATACAAACTTCTTTTCATAGTGTCCTTGCTTCCAGCCGGTTGCGACATCTGCGCCTTGCTTAATAAGATTTACCAATTCAGGGATGTCGTGAGGGTCGAATTGCAGATCAGCATCAAAAATTACAAGGATATCACCTTGGGCTGCCTTTGCTCCAGAAATAATCGCCTCTGTTTTCCCTAAATTTCTCTTGTGCCTTATAACCTTAAGATAAGGTCTCTTGTGTTCCTTGGCTATTTCAGACGTGCCGTCCTCAGAACCGTCATCAACGAGTATAACCTCACAATTCCTTTGTTTTTTGGTGAATTTATCAAATTCTTCGACTAAAAAGGGGATATTCACCGCTTCATTGTAAGCTGGCACAATGACTGAGATCTTCATAAGAGTATATTATACTTATTCTTATATCTTAGTCAACCCAGCGATACAGAAACTTGGACACATCTTAATAATAGGAAATAATTTCTATATTGAAAAATTTGAAAGAGTCGGATAAATCCGACCGCTACAAAATCTAACAAAAAATAAATGTAGCGGTTTGATTTATCAAACATAATATCTCCGAGGAAAGTAACCAATTAATGACACCCTCTCCCTTAGAAAGGGAGAGGGTAAGAGCCTGCTCTGAACTTGTTTCAGAGGTGAGGGTTTCCCAACATGTCTTTCATGCTGTACAATCCTGGTGGTTTATCAATTATAAATCTTACAGCCTCAAGCGTACCAGCAGCAAAACAACGCCTTGATGTTGCGTAATGGCGTAGTTCAATGAACTCACCATCCCCCAGAAACAACACTCTGTGTTCACCTACAACATCACCACCGCGTATTGAATTTATACAGACCTCGTTCTTGTTTTTCCCTCCGACAAATCCTTCTCGGCCATAGATAAAGGTCGTATCTGGTCTAACGTCCTTGATGACCTTTGCTATAGCCCTTGCAGTACCTGACGGCGCATCTTTCTTGACTCGGTGGTGTGTTTCAATAACTTCTATGTCATAATCTTCCAGTACCTTAGCTGAAGACTTGACTAAGTTGTACAGGTAATTGATGCCAACTGACATATTGGGGGTTAGAAAAACCGGGAACTTTTTTGCTGACGTTTCGATATCGGCTAATTCTTTTTTGGAAAAACCGGTTGTACCTGTTACAAATGGCTTTTTGTAAACCTTGACCTTTTCCAAATGTTCCATTGCTGCTTTGTGGTTTGTAAAATCAACAATGCAATCAGTGTCCTCGATTACCGACTCTATATTATCTATGATTTTAGTATTTCCGAACACCTTGCCAATTGACTTATGGTTGCTTACCTCGATACCAGCAATCACTTGAATATCGCTCGATTCCTCAACCGCACTCAGTATTTCCTTTCCCATCCGGCCAGCTGCGCCACAGACAACTAACTTAATCATAATTCTATTCCGTAATCGATCAAAATCTTTTTCAAAATGGATACGTTTTCTTTACCCATCTCAACTAAGGGCAGACGCGGTTTACCACCCGGCATACCCAATAAATTCATTGCCTTTTTAAGCGGGATGGGATTAGTTTCAATAAACATAGCCTTGATAACCGGAAAAATCTCCAGGTGGATCTTCCTTGCCTGTAACAAATCGCCATTAGAAAAGGATTCACACAACATAGCAACCTTATCAGGTAAAATATTAGCGACTACTGATATTGCACCCTTAGCGCCGATTGCCAGCATGGGAAAAGTCAGTGAATCATCACCTGATAATATATCAAATTCATCACCACATAACCGCTGGACCTCGGATACCTGGTCCAGGTTACCACTGGCCGCTTTCAAACCGACGATATTCTTGCAATCGTGATATAGTCTGGCAATTGTCTTAGGCAGAATATTACAGCCCGTTCTGCTCGGCACGTTGTACACAATAATCGGTATGTTACTCGCTTTACTAACCTCTCGATAATGTTCGTATAAACCTTCTTGTGTGGGTTTATTGTAGTAAGGCGTAACAACTAAAACCCCTTGAGCACCAAATTCCTCTGCCCGCTGAACTAATTTTATTGTTTTTGTCGTAGAGTTGGTCCCGGCACCAGCAATGACTGGCACCTTGCCTTTCGTCTGTTCAACCGCAACTCTGATTACGTGCTCATATTCCTCATCACTTAGACTCGGGCATTCTCCAGTAGTCGCACATGCAACAATGCCGCTCGAACCTTTTTCTATCAAGAACTTGATATTTTGCCTTAGCCCTTTTTCATCCAGAATGTTGTCTTTAAAGGGCGTAACAATCGCCACATAAGAACCTTTATACATATTACCTCCTTACTCTATAAGGCTTAAAAAGGCTCATGCCTTTTTACCCTTTTTCAAAATATCATGAATACGCGTAAAGTCCTCAAGACTGTAGTAGTGAATAGTAATCGTCCCTTTATTCCTTTTCCATTCTATAATCACTCTCGTATGGAGCAGTTTTGACAATTCATCTTCAAGAATAAGCAAATTCGGCTCTTTTTCCGGACCAGGCACAATCCTTGGTCTTCGCTGTAAGCGTTTGAGCAAAGCCTCAGTAACACGGACCGAAAGCTGCTCTTCAACGATGCGTTCGGCAATCTGCACCACCCTTATCTCGTCTTTGAGAACGAGCAATGCCCGGGCATGTCCTTGATTGAGTTTACCGTTTCTCAAGAAACGCTTTACCTTCTCAGGTAAGTTTAATAATCGAAGCGCGTTGGTTATCGTTGAACGGTCCTTACCAACCAACTGAGCAATCCGATCATGTGTCAAATTAAACTTGGTATGTAACTCCTCATAAGCTAATGCTTCTTCAATAGGGTTCAAATCCTTGCGATGGAGGTTTTCAATAAGCCCAATTTCTAATAGTTCCTGATCAGTCAGGTCTTTTATAAGAACTGGCACCTCTTTCAAACCGGCAAATCGAGCAGCCCGAAGCCTCCTCTCACCCGCTGCGAGGACAAACGTGTTACCAGTTCTTTTGACAATCAATGGTTCGATAATACCCTTTTCCTTTATTGAAGAAACTAAATCTTTAATATCTGATTCTTCTATCTTGGCGCGCGGCTGATAAGGATTCGGCTTAATATCTTGTATCGGTATCATACGATACCCTTCTTGAAGCGCGCGATCATCTTTTGTCGGAATTAACGCCTCCAGACCTTTGCCTAATGCTCTTTTACGCATGATTCAAACCCTGTTTATGAAATCTAACACTGTAGTCGCTCAATTCATTGAGCATATCATTGTAGTCGCTCAATTCTTCAATTATGTTCCCCTCGATACTCGGGACAGACAGAACAGGTTTATTAAACACTCGAAGTGCCTGTCCGATAAATCGGACAACTACATTGATAGATTGATTCTTACGCATGATTCAATAATTCCCTCGTTAAATTCAAATATGCCTGAGCCCCGGTTGAAGAAATCTGGTAATGAATAACCGATTCACCATAGGATGGTGCTTCGGCAACACGTACAGACCTTGGTATGATAGTTCTAAATACAACGTTAGGAAAGTGCTTCTGAATATCATCAACAACATCCTTGGCAAGGTTCAACCGTGCATCAAACATCGTCAGCAAAATACCTTCGATGATAAGGTTTTCATTCAACCCATTCTTTATTGCCTTTAGAGTTTTTAGCAATTTTTCCAAACCTTCCAGAGCATAATATTCACACTGGATTGGAATGATAACGCTATTACTGGCGACCAAACCATTTACTGTCAGCATCCCTAAAGATGGTGGGCAGTCGATAATGATAAATTCATAATCATCGTGCAATATAGTTAGCACTTTTCTCAGATGCATTTCGCGGCTTTCTTTTTCAACAAGCTCTATCTCCGCTCCAGCCAAATCAGGGGTTGAAGGCAATACTGAAAGATGTGGCCATTTTGTTTTGACTATTACTTGTTTAGTAAGGGACGGTTCATAAAGGCAGTCGTAGACTGACATTTTCAAGCATCTATAATCAATCCCCAAGCCACTTGTTGCATTTGCCTGGGGGTCAATGTCAACAAGCAATACTTTTTTTTCGGCAAGGGATAAACCAGCAGACAAATTGACTGCAGTGGCAGTCTTACCAACACCACCTTTCTGGTTACACACTGCAATCCTTCTCATTCAGCTATTGTAGTTGAAAATGTTCAAAAGTCAACATACCAGGCAGATATTAGATGATAGATGTTAGATGAAAAATTATAGATTTCATTGATTTCTCCAGCGATGCGATTTTCGCGGGCAGAAGCCCGCTCCCATAATACATAATTAAAATTGTGGGAAAGCCCTTCTGGGCTTGAATAAAAAATAGCTGTCTTATTCACCAATACCCATCGCTGTTGACAACCAAAATAATCAGGGTAGAATGAACAAAGGAGGATAAATGGCATTTAATACCAAAAGATTTATTAACGATAAAGTTAAAGAAATAAAAAATAAAGTTGGAAACGCAAGAGCTGTATGTGCAACGAGCGGCGGTGTAGACTCAATGGTCTGTGCGTTTCTAGCACACCGTGCCCTAGGTAAAAATCTGATCGCGCTATTTATTGACGATGGCTTAATGAGAGACAAAGAAACGCAAACAGTATCAAAAATGCTGAGAAAACACGGGGTTAGAACAGTGGTTCTATATGCTGCAAACGATTTCTTTAAAGCACTCAAGGGGAAAGAAGATCCCGAAGATATGCGCAAAGCGTTTCGAGATACGTTCTATAAAACCCTTGGCAAGGCTGTAAAAAAATACAGGGCTGACTATCTGATCCAGGGAACGATTGCCGCTGATATTAAAGAAACAAAAGGAAAGATTAAATCACAACACAATGTTCTTTCACAGATCGGCATAAATCCAAAAAAATATGGCCTTTCCATAATTGAACCTCTTGTGAAACTTTATAAACCAGGTGTCCGCAAAGTTGGAAAAGGACTTGGTTTACAAAAAGCGATATATCAACGGATGCCTTTTCCAGGACCTGGTCTAGCAACCCGAGTGGTCGGTGAAGTAACGCCGCCGCGTGTCAAAATTGTGCGTAAGGCAACAAGCATCGTGGAAAAAGAACTGAAGAAATTCAAACCATTTCAGGCATTTGCCGTACTTCTCAGGGATCGGTCTACCGGCATAAAAAAAGGCAAACGAGCATTTGGTAATATCATAATAATAAGAAGTGTGGAATCAAAAGATGCCTTGACTGCAACACCGACAAAAATACCATATACTGTTCTGGAGAAAATTCAAAAGCGAATAGTACGCGAAATACCTCAAGTCACCAAGGTTTTGTACGACATTTCGCCGAAACCACCGAGTACGATAGAGTATATTTGAGAAGACACGCTTCGCGTTGGAATCCCAAGGGATTAGAAGGGAATACAAAGTATTGGAAGGAAGCCAATAGCTGGAGTAATAGGTAAGCTATTCTAAAAA
This sequence comes from Candidatus Stahliibacteriota bacterium, assembly GCA_030609135.1. Taxonomy (GTDB): domain Bacteria; phylum Hydrothermota; class Tepidihabitantia; order SM23-42; family SM23-42; genus JAUVZL01. Next base: position 19,439 of record JAUWCU010000031.1, read on the forward strand.
ATGATAAAAACAATGAGGCCAAATTGCCAGAAATGGTATAAAATAATGTAGTTGCCCAATTTACCCCGTTAGATACATGGTGGTTTTAATAGTGCGGAGTTTCGACGAAGACAGTTATCTAACGGGGTAAATTGGGCTTCTTTTAGTGCAATAACTTCGTTATTGCAATGCCTGATAAATCAGGCTACTACAATTTTAGGATAGCTAAACTGTTACTAGCTGGAAGTTAGCACTACGTGCTGGAATTGAACGCATGCGGCTGGAAATATGCCCGCCAAGAACCGTGGCCGGCTGAAGGCGAGGAAGGGTTAGAAGATCAGAATATCAGAGGATCAGGGACTACTAATAAACAATCCTGATATTCTGGTTCCCTGATGTCCTGATACGCTTCTTCATATCTTGTCCAGTGCTTCCCGGGATACGACGTCGATTGATAAATCCGAAGGCCCGAATTTTTCAAAGCGCCTTGTTCCAGCAAGGGCAATCATCACAGCATTATCCGTACAATATTGTACATCCGGGATATGAAGCGCCACACCTTTTTCCTTACTCAATCCCTGGAATTTCTCTCTCAACCTGTTGTTCACAGAAACTCCACCAACAATACCAAGCTGCTTCACCTTTTTCGCACCCAAGGCAGCAGAAACCACTTCAACTAGATGTTCGAGCGCGGCTTTCTGAAAATTCGCCGCGACGTCGCAACAACTATAACCAGGGTTGTCCCGTGTATAGTACAACACCGCGGTTTTTAATCCCGAATAACTGAAATTATAACCCTTTGGTTTGGGCACTGGGAATTGTACCCTACCCAATTCACCATGCAGGGCTTCTTTTTCTATGTATGGTCCACCAGGATAAGGAAGTTTCATAAGTTTTGCCACCTTATCAAATGCCTCTCCGCATGCATCGTCAAGGGTTTTTCCAAGGGTTTCGTATACAAACTCATCTTTTACATAGATAATCTCAGTGTGACCACCCGAAACGAGAAGCACCAAATACGGATGTTCCAGGTGTGAACCATCCATTTGCAGAGCATAGATATGACCTTCAAGATGATTAACCGCGATGAGCGGCTTATCAAGTGCTATAGAAAGTGCCTTGGCAAAAGACAAGCCGACGAGCAGCGCACCGACCAAACCAGGACCTCGCGTCACGCTAATCAGGTCAATATCATCTAACCCCAGATCAGCAATTTCTAAGGCGATCTTCGTCAAAGGCATTATCACCCTTATGTGATTCCGTGCCGCAAGTTCGGGAACTACACCACCGTATTTTGTGTGCGCAATCTGAGAAGAGACTAAATTTGCCAGAATTTTTTTATCTTCAATAATTCCAATGGCTGTCTCATCGCAAGAAGTCTCTATGCCAAGCGTAATCATGATTTATTCTAATCAAATAATTGAAATAATCAAGATTTCTTTAGTTTACATAGTAAACTTTGATTCATCAAACAATGCCTGATGAATCACCTGTCTGCCTCAGGCTGAGGCAACTACAGATAATATCTGGTTTTTGGATCCCGCTGTATTTTACAAACAGCGAGGTAAATCTAAATGGTTAATTTTGCTCTTTTACGAATACGATTACAAATTATTGACACCAAAGAAATTATGGTTAAAGTGAATATGTGGTTGTTATTTTACTATTAATCGCTCTTGCACCATGTTTATTTATGATGTGGTACTTTTACCACCGTGACAAATATGAACCTGAACCCAAGAAAAAAATCCTCAAGATATTCTTGCTCGGCGCAGTCATGGTCATCCCTGCGGGTATAATAGAAACGATTTTATTATCCGGTCTGAATGCAATTATCGGCGGCATTATCAATATCTTTATTATGTCTTTCATAATTATTGCACCGACTGAAGAGCTATTGAAATTCGTGGCGGTGAAATGGTGGATATATCGTTCCTCTGAATTCGATGAGATTATGGATGGCATTGTGTACACTGTGGCAGCATCACTTGGGTTTGCGACAATCGAGAATATCCTATATGTATTACAGCACGGTATTGGCACGGGCATTGCCCGGGCATTTTTGGCGATCCCAGGTCATGCGTTCTTCGGTGCCTTAATGGGCTATTATATCGGACGCGCAAAATTCAACAAAGAAAAAGAAAAGAGGCTTATTGTTAAAGGCGTGCTCCTCGCCATTTTCCTACACGGTCTCTATGATTTCCTCTTGTTGACCCAGACATTACTCGCCCTGCTTGTCATCGTGCTCATAATCATACTCGGATTATATGTCCGAAAGGACTTAAAAAAAGCCGAGCTGCAAAGCAAGAAAAGATTGAAATTTGAAGCCGAAAAAGAACCATCGGCAGAAGAGAAACCCCCAGTAAACGCAGAATCAGAGACCGCAGAAATTCCTTTAGCTGACACCGACGCAAACGAAACACCTTCAGCCGACACTAACAAACCACAAAAACCCACCACCTGATAACCACCCAATCCACCATTTAACCATTTAATAATTGCGAAATTAACGAATTGATTAATTAACAAATCAGTAATTCGAGGTGTGAAGTATATTGACAACTCGGATATGTTGAATACAATTGTCCATGTTTAAGTTTAACAAAGCATTATTAGGTGCGATTATTGCAGGTATATTAGGTGTTTTCCTCGCCACAGTTGGTTTCTGGCGAACCCTAATGATTGTCTTCTTGATAACCCTGGGTTATCTTATCGGCACCTATTTAGAAACAAGAAACAAAGACGAAGAGTAAACGTTCATAAGGAACCAAAAAAGTGAAGAGCGGTCTACATGATGTAGCCCGCTCTATCTTTTCAAGAATATAATGTCTATTACTATTCCAGTATAATCTTTCTGACCTTCTGCACATTGCCACATTCAAAAACCAAGAAATAGACACCACTGGCACCATATTGTATTGATACACTATTCAACCCTTGTGTCATTGTGCCCTGCCATAAAGTACCAAGATTACGCCCCATAACATCATAGAGTTCCAATTTTCCGCTACCCCTCACAGATGCGTTATACTGTACTGTGAACTGTCCTTTCGAAGGATTAGGAAAAACATCCAGAACGCCCGTTTCAAAAGTTGGAATATTGGTGTCTTCAATACCTATTATGGTCTGATATACATCAATGGCGTCTGAATTCTGAGACCAGTAGTATGTTGAATAACCCATGGTCTCTTCTGGTGCACCAACAGTATCAGGTCGCGCAACTATTTTGTATGAGAAATAAGTAGTCCAGTGGGTCCAGGCTAAGAACATATCACTCTCAAGCATCCAAAATACTGTTGTATCACCAGTATCGCCCTGGACTGGGATAAAACCTATTTCCAGAACTTTCACGTCATCATTTAGAGCATTCGGTGTACCGGCACCCGTACTGTCTGCAACTAACCAATAACCCAATACATCATACACTAACTGATCACCTCGTCGCGTCTCCTTTGGATTGGGGATTTTAACCCAGATCGTATCATCCGCACCTGCACCCAAACCTGTTTGGGTAATAATTGGTTTAGGTATGGGTCGTACAGTATCCTCTTCCCAGTGCGTGAGCGCAACGTCATCGACAATATCTGAGTAGAGCCAGTAAAACCCGGTATGATTTGGGTTATCCCCGTAGGTTCCAGGATTGTTCACATACGCGGAATCCCATGAGCCAATCATGATGAGCGAATCGCCTACAGCTGGCACTGGCGACCAATAGCCAAGCTCTGCCATCCAGAATAATGCCCCAGATGCTGGGAAAGTCATACACGAGGGATCTGATTCTACAACCGCACGATTTTCCGGGTCTGTACGAAAATCATAAATAGTCCAGTATGCACCATTGACATCCGCAATCGGGAGGTTATTGACAAATTGATCCACAGTACAAGACGATTGTCCAACACCGAAGACAATCCCAGTTATTAACAGCAGCGCAATTTCACTAATTAGTTTCATATTAACTCTCCTTGTTTCCGGGTGGGGACATTACTGTCCCCACCCATCTCAATATTAGCGTACAAAAATCACCTTTTGCTGGAAGTTAAAGCCCGGTGTATTCATACGCATAAAGTAGACACCGGCACTCACCTGACGACCCAGATCATCACGACCTGACCAGTGCACCTGATAATAACCAGGGTCTACCCGGTCATTAACCAAAGTCGTTACCTTACGACCCGTGATATCATATACCATGATACTTACTTGTCCCGGCTCTGGTAATGCATAATTTATCATCGTCTTTTTGAT
>JAUWCU010000147.1 GCA_030609135.1 Candidatus Stahliibacteriota bacterium
GCGGTTAAATACAATGCAGTTGAGATATACTCAGAAAAGAGAGAAGAAGTCCAGACCGAAATCAATATATCGCTTGCTGTGGATTTTGAAGAACGAGGAATTATCCTGGAAAAAGTCCTCTTGAGAAATATCAAACTTCCACCCAAGGTTAGAAATGCGATCGAAGCAAAACTTGAGGCTGAACAGGATGCACAAAAAATGGAATTCGTCCTACTGAAAGAAATTAAGGAAGCAGAAAGAAAAAAGATCGAGGCTGGAGGAATTGCCCAAGCGCAGAGGATCATTGCCCAATCATTGATCGGTGAGAAAGGTCGGGCTTATTTGTCATGGAAATATCTTGAAAACCTCCGGAGTCTCTACCAATCACCCAATAATACCATTGTTATCTCACCTTATGACAAGAGCTTTATACCGCTATTGCAGATTAAGTAGTCCGGCTAGATAAAGCAATTTCTTTCAAGGAAGTGCAGTGGCTTTTGCGGCAAAGAAAGTATGCGCGAGCGTATTATTCACTGACATAAGATATTTCAATAAGATCGTCAATATTCTGTCTTTAGAAGAGATCCACTCGTTTCTAAATGACTGCTTTGCGCCGATCGTTGAAACAGTACTTAAATATGAAGGGACCATTGACAAATTCATGGGTGATGCAGTTATGGCAGTGTTTGGTTCATCGATCAGCCACAATGATGACTCTTTTCGCGCGGTAAAATGCGCGCTTGATATACAGCAAAAAATCGAAGACATCAATGTGAAGTGGCGAAAACCACTTGATTTCCTCGTTGAAATCGACATTGGCATTTGTACGGGTGAAGTCCTTGCCGGTAATGTAGGTCATGTAAAAAGAATGGACTACACTGTGATTGGGAAAAATGTAAATCTTGCTGCGCAATTAGTCCATATGTGCAATGCTCATAACGTAGAAATACTCATTGATGGACAAACCTACGAGAAAACGAAAGATGATTTCGTGTTTAAAGAAATAGGAGAAAAACTCCTTTTAGGCTTTATTGAACCAGTGATGCTGTATTCACCGAAAACTACTGCAGCCAAGAAAGAAATCTAACTGCCCTCGAATCAGCCGGCAAACAATGTTGTGCCAATCCGCGAATCATCGTGACGGATTAGTCTACAGTATTATTCTACACAGTTGAATTAAATAATCGCTTACCTATTTTTTTAAAAAAACTTAGATCCGCCTTGAACATCATGCCGATATTTTGCATCTGTTCATAAGTAACCCATTTGTATTCTTTTACCTCATCCGGGTTGATTTTTATCCGGTCATCAATCAGTTTTACAAACCACCAGTGCAAAAGATACTGTTTATCTTCAGTATAACACTCCCAGACTTTTTTAATTGGCTTTACTATTATCCCCATTTCCTCTTGCGCCTCGCGTATGACTGCTTGCTCCTGGGTTTCATTTTGTTCAATGGCTCCAGTAATCGGACACCAGTAATCTTCAGCTTCACCTTTTTTCGCCCGCTTGATCAAAAGAAACTTATCACCTTCTTTTATCACAACCGCCACTGCCTGTTTCATTGTTGGATCATCAATACCAAAGAATTGTAGACACCTGTCTGCTCACGCATTGCGGAGATTTACCCACGCCCCTCGTAGAGGAACGGGGTTTATCGGCTAAGATCAGGCAGTTCAATTCACCCCGTTAGATAACTGTAGATATTACTCCGAACATATAATAGTTTCAATTATATTGTGGAACCTGTCATTCCGAACTTGTTTCGGAATCTCGATAAAGTGAGACTCTGAAATAAATTCAGAGTGACAGTAGTGTAATATGCTAACGAAATCCACTGAAACTATTATATGTTCTCCTTAGTAACTGTCTCCGTCGAAACTCCGCACTATTAAAACCACCATGTATCTACAGGACGAAATGTGTGGAAGCAATTTAGCGACCTCGGGCAAAGTGTCGTTTCTGTCGAAACACTGATAATCCATCCTTCAGCAGCAAACCAAACGATTTTTCTGTATTCGCGCGCATACTCACATAGCATCCACCGCAGGTATTTGATTTTGAAAATGTGTTAATCAGTTCATTCTGATTACTGAAAGGATACTTCTGCATGGCGCAGGGTACTAAACGTCCATCAGGGTTTACAACGAGCGAACGCAAACCAGCTCGGCAATTGGGCATATAACTACCATTGGCAAAAAATTCATAATACCGATTCAATACGGTTTCCGTGGTAAACACACGTCCCGTCTTGCGTTTGAAATCAACCAGGTAATCAATCTGTTCCCTCAACAATTCGAGGTCGTCCTTACCAACAGATTTAGTGCGATCACCAGTACGTAAAGAAGTATATGTGCTAAAATTTATTGCCACATCCCATTTGATTGCATGTTCTGCTAGTGCCGGTAAATCATTCAAACTTTCTTTCCTGATAACACTTATCAGAGTAATATCATTGTTCCGGTATTGTGCAAGCTGTGGGATAAGGTCATCAAGGTGTTTATACAAACCCGGCACCCCGCGATTTTCGTCATGGCGTTCATCAGGGAAATCAAGTGATATTGAAAACTCATCAACACCGATTTCCTTCAATCTAAGATATTTTTCTCTATTCAGCAGTTGAGCATTGCTTACAAAGACGATATGAGGCGGTCCACCCCATATCTTAATCTCTTTGATAATGTCGTAGACATCTTCGCGCAGAAAAGGCTCGCCTCCAGATATCTGAGCGAACAGCGGTTTCAATTCTCGAACCAGTTCACCAAAACGTTCAGGAGAAGCCAACTTTTCATTTGGGATGATTCCGCCTTTGTCACAATGTAGACAATTGCAATTACATGAATGAGTTATTTCTAATGATATTGCCAGAGGTTTCTTGTAGATAAGGTTGTACACACCTTGATAGAATAGTCGAAACGCAGTGGAATAGTCGATATTAGACATGCAATATCGCGGTTATATGACCTGCCTATTTGAGCATCAACATTTTTCCTATCAGACTTGTCTCATCAATATTCAAATAATAGAAATAGACACCTGACGGTACAGATTTGCCTTTCTCATCTCTGCCATCCCATGAAATGGTAGAAGTAAGAGGTAAGAAGTCAGAAGTCAGATTAAAAATTTTTACTATCCGGCCTGAAACGTCATAGATTTTCAAAGAAATATCTTGCATCTTGCATCTTACATCTTGCATCTGAAAACTGATTTCTGTTTTCTGTCGGAACGGATTTGGATAAACAGAAAAAGAACTCTTGGTACATGTCGTAAACTCCTCAATACCAGTAGAAAAGTAGGTGAGACGGTCAAGATTCAAGGCTTCTGTATAATTAGGATTTGTCTCATCAGGATAGCTCTTAATACAAACCACAGCGCCATAGTCTTCGGCTGGGAATCCATACACAATGTAGGTTATGGTATCCGAAAAAACAGGAACACCACTGACAAACACTGTCATTACGCATGTATCGAAATCACATACGCGCAGGCATTCAAAATTGCCATAAGGGACGATAACTGTTCCATAGGCATCACATATTTGAAAGCCATAATGGTCAAATCTGACTGAATCTATACCTTCCGCCATTGAAAAACCATAGTGGAAATGACGGCTGTCACCATAAGATAGCGGCAAAGGAGCCGAATCTATGGGCTCATACTGCAAAAGGAAATTCGTATCAGGACCGACGCCGCCTAAACCAAGAGTATTCATAAAATCGGGAATAAGTTCATAATATTGATACACTGTATCACTATCTGCGAATGACATATAAACCAAATTTGCATCAGGGAATGAATCGGCAAAAGGTGTGGACGAAACAGGAACAATAAATAGATCCTCACTCTCTGTGCCCATTGGTTGGGATGTAAAATTCCAAGTCTGTGGACCGCCTGTAGAACCAAGGTCAACATTTACACTATCCTTACCATTTTTTGTCCACTCAGTACCAATATAATGAGGCACTTCAGTCCAATCAATGACAATCTGGCTGTATAAAGGCACGATTACTACAAACAACATTAATAGCACCATCGACCTTAATAGTTTCATATTTCCTCCTTTTTATTTATTATTATCATTAAAATTTCAAAAAAATCAAGAGTTAATGTTTCCATGAAAAAATTTTTTTGTCCGCACAGTTGACATTTATCTTTTTTAGTTTATAATTGAATATGCTTAAACGTGCATACTTCGCGCCTGATGAATTCACCGCGATCACCTTGCGGGAGATGCTAAAAGGTAAAGGTATCAACGCTATAATACAACGCTTTGAAACAACCTGGCTCGATGGTTTACCCAAAATCATGAAAGGCGGCTGGGGTGAGGTCCTGGTTGATGAACAAGACCTCGAAGATGCAGAAAAATATATCGAAGAATTTCTGCAAGATTTTCCAGAACAGTAAACCCCGTAGGAAATACCGCCCTGAACCACGTAGGAGGTTCATTATCCAACGGGGTAAATAGCGAACCCCGTAGTCGCCCGATTTATCGGGCTCTGTTTGATAAATCAAACAACTACACCTTATTACCCCATGTAGTTGCCCGATTTATCGGGCTCTGTTTGATAAATCAAACAACTACACCTTATTACCCCCGTAGTCACCCGATTTATCGGGCTCTGTTTGATAAATCAAACAACTACACCTTAGTACCCCCGTAGTCGCCCGATTTATCGGGCTCTGTTTGATAAATCAAACAACTACACCTTATTACCCCCGTAGTCACCCGATTTATCGGGCAGAATAAGACCTTTTGTTTAAAGAATTGGGTGTTTTTTCAAAAAAATAGTTTTGAATTTTAAGCATTTGTATTTTGAATCTGTTTAGGGTTTATGAATTGGCATTTAGTGCTTACGACAGTCACTTGACATTGGTAAATCTGTAATTATACTTGAAAGTATGAAATTGCGTTATCTCTTTTTGCTGGTATTGCCATTATTATTAAACTGTCCCAAAAAATACGCCCCGGATGTCGAAAGTATTGAAGTACTGTATGTATCGTCTTTATACCACGACATTTACCAGGATCAACCGCTCCTTGCCGGTATAAAAGGTCTTTCAGGTCTCAAGGTCGGCCATCTCAAAACCAATCCACCATTCAT
>JAUWCU010000151.1 GCA_030609135.1 Candidatus Stahliibacteriota bacterium
GCTTACGGTACAACATTCTACGCGAGTGACAGATTTGTCAGTGGTTTTGACAGATATGTCACAAACACAGCTTGTAAAGAGGTGGGGACGGTGCTTGACATTTTGACATTCCAGGGATAGTACATTAAACATCACGGTTCGATAATGGAAAATCGATAGTAACGCGCGTGACCGTCAAAATGTCAAGCACCGTTCCCGCAGACGTTATCTATAGCATTTACGTGGATTTTGAGTGTTTATGTTTGTACATTTCTTGATCAGCAATGGCGATGAGTTGATCTACAGTTTTCTCATGATCCGGATCGTATTCTGCAAAACCGCGGCTTAAATTGATTTTGTAAGGTTTTATCCCTTTAGTGTTGAAATCAGCCCTTTTTTGAGCAATTCGTCCCCAAGCAGTATGAGCTTGATCAATTGAACACTCGGGTAAGATGAGCAAAAATTCATCGCCACCTAACCTGCAGACAATATCAATTTCTCGCGTTGCCTCTTTTAGAAAACCGCCAACCAGCTTCAAAACTTCATCACCTTCTTGATGTCCATAGGTATCATTGACTTCTTTAAGTCCATCTACATCTATATAACAGATGCTCAACTTTGACTTATTCCGTTTAGCTAACTGAAGTTGTTTACCAAAGAGTAGTAATCCAAACCCCCTATTTAATACTTCGGTCAGTGTATCTTTTGTAGCAAGCATCCTCAGTTTCCTATCCACTTGTTTGCGCTTAGTGATGTCGGTAATAATCAAACCAAGCCCTTTACCTACTTTAAAGGCATTCACGCTTAAATGCATCGCGCCAAATTGAGGATGAAGAATAATGTCGTCGGACATTGGTTTTCCGGTTTTTACAACGTCCGAATATTTGATGTATCGTTTTTGTTCTTTGATCTCTGGGTATAATTCGGTAATATGTTTTCCGATTACATCTTCTTTATTAGTGCCAGGTGGCAACATTTCTACTCCGACATTATTGAGTTCGACGAGATTGAGTTTTGAATCAAAAAGAGCAAATGCATCAGGCGCCGAGTCCATAAAAGCACTCAGTCGCTCTTCGCTTTCGCGCAATGCTTCGTCTGCTCGCTTGCGTTCGATCGCCATTGCCACTTGATCAGAAACAAACCTGAGAATATTCACATCTTTTTCGCTATATCTAATGCCTTCAGAATAACTCTGAACAGTCAGTACGCCAATGATTGTTGCTCTGATTCTTAATGGTACGCCGAGCCAATCTATATCTGGTGTACCGATAACTTCAATATCGCCTCTCTTTATCAGTTCTTTAAAAACCTCGGGTGATGCTAATAAAGGTTTTTCTGTTCGGATTACGTATTCGCTAAGTCCTCTGCCTAATTTTCTTGGAGCAGGTGTCTCGTCAATTTCATCAACGAAATAGGGGAATGTGATTGTTTGCGTTGTTTTGTCACATAGGGCTATATAGAGATTTTTTGCCGGCATCAACTCGCCAATGATATCATGAATAGATCGAAAGAGCTCTTCAAGATTGTCTGTAGAATGTGCTGCCTCAGAGATCTTATAGATTGAAACCTGAAGTTGTTCTGTTTGCTTACGCTCAGTAATATCGCGGAATACTCCCTGGATTATTGGTCTTCCTCCCACTGTAGTTACTGAGGCAGTTATGTGGACAGGTTTTATCTTGCCTGATTTTGTTATTATTTCTGCCCTCTCGTCGACAGCTCCTTTCTCTTCAATATGTTTTTTGAACACATTAGCATAATATTCTGCTTTTTGAGGGGGATGGACCGCTGTTTGAGGACATCCTACAATCTCTTCTCTTTTTTTCTCTAAAAGAATTTCTGCTGCCTTATTACAGTTTGTAATCAAACCGTTTTCAGGATCTGCCCAGAAAATTGCATCGGTTGCATCTTCAAATGCTAGTTTGAACTCTTCTTTACTCTTCTGCAGCGCCTCCTCTGCCAGCCTGCGTGTAGTTTCTGCCTTTTTCAGTTCGGCAATTTTAGGCTGCAATTCGTTCAGTTCATTTCTTAGTTGTTCTTTTGTTTTATCTTCGTGTTCCATTTTATCTATATCTTAAATCCATAACAACCTATTATATTGTAAAATAAATACAATAAAAGTCAAGGGTTCTGGTGAGAAACCTGGACACATCTTTATCCCTCACCTTTTTCCTCTCCCTTTTCAAGGGAGAGGGCAGGGGTGAGGGTTTCCTAAAATGTCTACTAAACAATCTGTCTAAGTTTCTGTTCTAATAAATTTGGAGGGATAACCGTTTACTTCTTAAAATACCGATATATCGTACGCGGGCTTATCCCAAGATCCCGTGCCGTTGCTTTTACATTACGCTTATTGATCTGAAGACGCTCCTTAATTATACTCACTGCACAGTCGACCAAGCGGTCTTTTAAATGCACTGACCCATTGTTCTCGGGTATTTCAAGATCATCTAATTTTATTCTGTCTTGTCGACAGGTCAAATACGCGCTTTTCAAAATCCCCTGAAGTTCCCTTACATTTCCAGGGTAATGATATTCCATCAACTTTGAAATTGTATTTTGGTCCAAGCCGGTAACAAATCGTTTGTGGTCATTACGTATCCGAAGGATGAAAGAATCAATGAGTTCAGGGATTTCATCTTTGCGTTCGCGTAACGGAGGGATTCGGATAACCGGAGAACTTATCCGGTAGTAGAGGTCTTCCCGAAACTTTTTTTGCAATACCAGATTCTCCAAATTGCGATTGGTTGCAAAGACAAAGCGCACATCAATGTTTTTTGGTTTATTGCCTCCAAGCGGTGTCACGGATTTGTCCTCAATAACCCGGAGGAGTTTGGTTTGAACATTTAAAGGCATCTCACCTATTTCATCAAGAAAGAGTGTACCGCCTGAGGCATATTCAATTCGTCCGATTCTGTCAGATCGGGCATCAGTAAATGCACCTTGCATGTAGCCAAATAACTCGGATTCAAAAAGTGTTTCCGGGATCGCCGCACAGTTTACAACGATGAAGCGAGCACCCGCTCGGGAACTTGCATTGTGGATAGCCGCTGCAAAAAGCTCTTTTCCCGTACCGCTTTCACCAACAATGAGGATATTAACATCTTGTACTGCCAAATCACGTGCCTTTCTCTTGATAATATCCAACCCGATGATATCGCGGAAATCGTACGGCGCCAATGCGGTTTTTATTTTATTTTTCTTTTCCAATTCATCCTCAATCGGTTCGAACAGAAAAAGAAATTTGTCATTGTAGTATTTACGTGTAACCAAAAAGGTCTGACGTTTATGTTTCGAATAAACGACTTCATTGGAGATATTTGCGGAAGAGAAAATATTGAGGTTAAAATGATCTGTGATATTTAGCCTTTTCTTAATTCCAAGGATGCGCCGGGCTCGCGTATTAACATACCAGACTTCACCGCTTTTTTCAGCAACCACAACTCCAGTATTGAGCAGATTGCAGATTGAGACAACCAAATTACCTTGCTTGGTTCCTTCGTATTCTCGCCCAATAAGCTGAGATAGTGTTTGCACTAAAGCAAAAGTATGTGGGTGCCCGACCTTACGCGGATGAACGATGATTATTGCGCCGATTGCATATCCGTTGATAATAATCGGTGCGGCAAAACAAGAACCTTGCTGCAGTAATTTAAAAAAATACTCGTTGCCCATAATATAGAACGGTTTTTTCGTTTTCAGACAAAGTGCTGCGGCATTGGTACCAGCATGTTCTTCACTTAACGATGTCCCCTCAATCAAACCGAGTTTCTTCCGACTGAGCAGTGTCTCTTCTGGACCACTCAGTTTCAGTATGCAACACTTTTCATCAACAAGCGCCAGAATTGAGCCGCACTCCTGGAACGTTTCAGCCATTAGGGTCATGTATGGTATGGCTGCATCAATAAGAAGTTGATGTAGGGATTGTTTTTTTAGTAAGTTTTTTTGCGATATGATTTTAGGCATTCGTTTCTTGTCTGGCTTTAAACCAGATTGTTGGCATCTCTGCTTTGATTCTCTAATTATTTTTTTTCTGTTTACCATTTTCCTTAGACCAAGTATAAAAAAAACAAAAAGATATAATTGCCACAATCACCAAATCGTGGCGCTCATACCTTCACCGAGTAATTATATAGGAAACTACCTGGATGTCAACAAAATATTAAAGCCGTGCTGTGAGTCTTAAGTGTAGTATTGGCAAAAAGAAAAAAACCCCGATCACCAATTTGTAAAAGGCGATCGGGGCAGATATTAAGCGTTATTCGCTCGCATCAAGTGCAAAACAAGTAACCGTGCGCTGGATGCCTTCAACATCCCTGATATCATTAATGATTATTGATTTTATATCATTGAGATCTTTACCTTCGGCATAACATATGACATCGTGCAGGCCTGTTGTGACATGAGCATGTTTAACACCATTTATTCCTTTTAAGGCATCAACAACCCCTTGTTCTTGCCCGGTTGCAGTATTGATTAAAAGATATGCAGCAACTCCCATATATACCTCCTTATTTTATACGTCAATTATTACTCCGGACATATAATAGGTAATAGTTTAGCCATTCTAAAATTCCTCTTATATTTCCCTCCCTTGATGGGAGGGAATAAAAGGGAGGGTGATGACTTTAATGATTTTATGAAATCAGATTACGGCAAACCAATTGTTACTAATTCCTCTTTGATGCTTTTAATGAAACAGAGTCCTGCTACTATTGGAGTAGTAAAAGACACCTTTAATCTAACCGAAGAAGAAAAAATGCTGTTATTGGAAGCGCCGGTAGGGGAAGGCATATT
>JAUWCU010000096.1 GCA_030609135.1 Candidatus Stahliibacteriota bacterium
ATGGCAAAGCTATTATATCGGGGTCATACCCTGGCATCCTCTGACTTGATCAGGGGGACCAGGGTATCCAGAGTAATTATTTCACGCCCTACGTCCTGCGCTTTAATCCTTATGTCTCTAAGTCAAGACCTGACCCTCACAACTCATTCTATTATCTATCATCTGCCGTTGTGCCTGACCTCCACAGCGTACACTCTTGTCATTGCCCGACTGGATCGGGCAATCCAGCTCCTTTTGTAACCATTGTCCAATGTCAAGACCTGCCACCTTTTCATGAAAATATATTTTATAGGATCAGGTATTATCAGATATTATATAGTGAAAATTTACAGTTATGTTAGGTAAATTTACAACTGTAACTTTTGCGTCTACAAATTACTCTTGACAGAAAACACATGACGAATATAATTGTCCGGGAGTAAAAAGGAGGTAAAAATGAATCTTATTATACTTCTAATAATACAACAAAGCATACACGTACCAGAATCAGCTCCAATTAATCTATGTAATCATAACAGAATAGTCCAAAATGCACTATTACCGACTGATTGCAGGCTGTCATACAGAGTGTCAGATGATCGTGTATATGCCATGTATCAAGGGGAGGTTATTGGGGCTATCTTGCCTAGGTTACATTTCAGGACATTTTCACTACCTGATTCAGTCCAGACAATATGGTTACCCGATACCCAAGGAGGAGTGGTTAAACCAGACGTTTTCGTATGCAATCCTATCCATGAGATCATGTATGTCATGGGTCGGGAACAGCAAAACATATCAATCTGCGACAGGCAAACAGGGGAACGTGTGGGTGGCATACTGACTAACAATGGCACCAATGCAATGGCATACAGCGAGACGAGTGATAAGCTCTATTGTGCGAGCTTTGCCAGTAATACGATCGAAGTAATCGACGGTGCCACAAACGCAACAATTAAGACTATTCAGATACAGGATTGCCCTAATGATTTGGTTTGGAACGATCTCACCGATGAGGTCTACTGCTCCTATGAGTCATTTCCCTATGTTTCGGTAATCGATTGCATTACTGATTCCTTGATAGTCAATATTCCGGTAGTTGGATCTTCTATTATATGGGGTATGTTATTCAATCCATTGAGCAATAAGATCTACTGCCCGTGCCACTGCGCACCATTTATAGATAGTGTTTTTATTATCGACGGAAATAACCATGTTGTCACCGCGGCCGTCTCGATAGGCGGGCAAGCGCGCTTCTCTACAGTCAACACGATCCGCAACAAGGTATATTTTGCCAGTCAATTTGGTAATACTGTTACAATAATTGATGGTAACAGCGACAGCCTTATTGCCGACCTGTCTATTGGCAGCGAGCCTTATTGCATCACTTATAATTCGGTCATGGATCGTACGTACATCGGCCACCGAACTGGTTGTGCACTATATGTACTGGATGGGGCAACCGATACCATAATCGACATACTTCCCTGTGAAGAGGTTTGGTCAATGGCATTTGATTCTCTTGATAATCGGTTGTTTTGTAGCCTCGGATGGGAGGACATTGCGGTGTTTGACTGTAAGACGAATTCCATTATCGATTCGCTCGCAACCGACTTCTTCACGGAAGGAATGTACTGGGATCCCGGTTACAACCGCATTTGGGTAGGGAATGCTTGGTATAGTGATTACCCGACATATACGATTTACGGGTTTGCCGCAGATAGCCTGCAGCAATTGTTTAAAACCGCGACCGGCTTTACCCCGTACAAAACTTGTCTACATAGATCAACGAATAAGTTATTTTCCATAGGGACCAAAGACATATATTTGGCAATACTCGATATGGACGATCCAACTAGCTGCGTATTAAAAGAGGTTGGGAGTATTCCTTTTGATGTGGTCGAAAATACCCTCAATGACAAAATCTACTGTGCAAACCGGGGGGCAGATACGATCACTGTACTTGATGCTGTTACCGACTCAATCATTGCCCAGATTCCAAGTTGGCAGGAACCAGTAAGATTGGCCTTTAACCAAACCGATAACAAAATATATTGCGCTAATCTCACGGGAAACAGCGTTACAGTTGTGGATGGTGTTACAAATCAGGTGCTGGACACCATTCCTGTAGGAACACGACCTATTTCAATACTATGGAACTCGATCGACAACAAGATATACGTTGGCAATTCAACTGATGGTACGATTACGATAATCGCTGCATTTGCCGATACGGTCATTACCACGGTTTCCTCGGGTTATTATCAGTGGGCGCTCTGCCATGATAATGTTAATGACAAAATTTACAGTGTAAACTGGAACACTAATAATGTCACGGTCATTGACGGCGTCACCAACCAGGTAATCAAAACGTTGATAATCGGAAAGCCCCATTGTCTTGCACACAACCCGTCAGGGAACAGAATGTACTGCGGAAGTTGGTCAAGCGGTACAGTCTGTGTGATCGATTGTGAGACCGATTCCATAATCAAAACCATTACTGTAGGAGACGGACCTTTTTCCCTGTTGTACAATCCCGAGACAAATACGCTGTTTTGTGCTTGTGTTTATACAGGCGGCTATCCATGGAAAGACGCTCTCGCGGTTATTGACTGTGATGCTGACAGCATTATAGCTCATTTGATTTTTGATACACAACGTTGGTCATATGGTCTCGGCGATCCTAAAGATGCCTTAGTATTGGATTCTCTGACCAACACTGTTTATTATACGCACTATACATCGAGCAAGATATCTGTGATCGATGGTGCTACAGGCACGCATGAAGTTCAAACTAAATTATCTATAAGTGGAAACTTGAAAGTATACCCAACCCCATTTGCCAAACAGCTTTCTATTAATTATCTGTCACCAACGAATGGCAGTATTCTAAAGATATATGATATAACCGGTCGTTTAGTAAACGAATTCACCAGTCTGCCTAAAAAAGGATTTACCTGGGACGGTACCGACAATGAAAATAAGAGGTTACCGAACGGTGTATATTTCATACATCTAACTACTGAGGATTGTGTATTGTCTCAGAAAGTTCTGTTGATCAGATATTAGGAACGTTCCTTATACAATATACAATCTTCACTTGACAATAGCTGTTTTGCTAATATTGTTTTATGAGGAGGAATGAAGCAAGTAACAACCATGAAACTATTGAACGCAGTTGTTAGGATAGCATTTCTGTATGTGCTGGCATTAGCAGTTTATGTTCAGCCCAGTTGCAAAGATCCTGATGAATTTAAACCAGACAGAGATTCTTTGATCCCAGCTCCTGCTCCGCCACAACCTTTATCGCCGGAGTATGGCTACGTTTTTATGATTGAAAGTGTTCCTTTCTATTTCTTCATACGACTCGCGTGGACAGATATCGAACAGGCAAATACTTATTTAATCGAATATAAAATAGATACACTTCCTTTCACCGTAGAGCAAAGTGATTCAAATTTTTTCGATGCTATGATTGATGACCATAGATTTGGTGTTCACTGTTGGCGCGTGAGAGCAAGCAGTCCTTACTGGGAATGGCTCACCGATTATTCTGAGCAATGGCAATTTGAAATACGTTGGCGACCGCAGGGTCCCCAGCATCTATATCCTCCCAACTATTCAATAGTCTACATTGATTCGCTCTATTCTGAAGCTGAACTCCAATGGGATATAGTGGAGGATGAAGAATTCTATGAATTTCGGGTCTTTAAAGATACTGTATTATATGACCAGAATATTGTCAGTACTAATAATTGTCGGATTTTCATCGATGACACGACAACCTATAATTGGCAGATACGAGCCGGTAGTCAAAAATGGCAGTATTATTCCTATTGGTCTAATTTGTGGTATTTCCATGTCCGCTTCAATAACTGATTTTTTCAGTTCTTCAGACCCCACATGTTCCTAGAGTAGTCCCTTTTCCTTGTACTGTTTTATCCGGTAGTTATAAAGAATGATGTAATCGCATCCGTAGTCCGCAGTTTCACCAAATGGATTATGAGTCCGGTTACTTTTTGATCCCACTCAAAGAATCTTGTGACAAGCGGTTTTCATTATCTCCCGATATCAAGAAAGTTTTGTGACATCTATTTGGCACAAGATTTTACATTTTTCAGTTCCTTCAAACTGACAGAGTGTTGTCTGACTTATGTTTGTGGTGATAAAGGACTGGAATTCCGGATGGATTTTAAGTCCGCTATGTCTTATTTCTTCTTTAAAAACTGCTCAATTCTTTTCAAATATCTCTTACTTGGCTCTTTCCTCCTCTTCTCCCACAAAGTCACAGTATCAGTCACAACACCAATAAATATAGCCACATCTTTCTGACATAACTCAGAAATCGGTACTTTGTTCTTTAAATTCTCTCGCAAGATTTCAAGCTTCTTCTCAGGACTAAACCGCCGCCTTTTTCTGTCCATTTCTGCTCCTTCATTTCTACCTTATTCAACTATGCCCGTTTGTCAAGTTCCATCTGAAGCAAAACAGTTTCACCTATCAGTTTAAAAGAGGGCCGGCTTTCACCGACCCCTTATTTTTTGCTTGTGGAAGGTTTGTGGAAGATTTCCACTTTTTTTAGCCATAATGTATGGTAATATCCATAATTCCTCACAACAGATAGAATTCAAAAAAGGCGTTCAAAGCCTTTGGTTTCAACAACTTGCCGTGATTTCGAGATTTTAAAAAATGTAGTATTGGGGTTTCGAAGTCCGTCGCTCTATCCGACCCTGCCCCGTTAAATACATAGATTGATAAACCTGAACTACAACTATTTAACGTTATGTGTGATTTATTTAACGGGGTGAAAGCTACAGGCGTAAGACCCCTTTCGGGGAAATTCCAAATTCCAAGAAACAAGCTCCAAATTTATGACCAAGAACTCTCTCGATTCCTCGAGATGCTCAATTTTGTAATCAAACCATAACATTAAACAAAATTGGCATAGGCACTACGAACTGAACACCAGGCACTACTTGTTCTTTAGCAAACGACTATATCACCGTAATCTGCCTTTTCATCACCGCCTGCCCCGTAAGATGTTAATCATACGGGGCAATCTGTTTTTATATCGCCGTAATCGACGCAGCTTTGCTGCGTCTTGACATCTAATAAATAATATATACAATTCTATTGGTATGAGAGCCGTTCTGGAGACAGAACGGGTATGACGGATTTTTCAACTAAGTAGCAGATTTGGAAAAATCCACAAAGGTGTAGTTGTTTTAACTGTATCTACGTGTGTTTCGTGGTTAAGGGACTATGCCTTTTTTTAATCTGTTAGAGATGTTATTTCTGATAGCGTGTAAGGCATTTCGACATGCTAAATATTAGGCTTAAGGCTTGACTTTGTTGTTGTTCTAGCTAGAATTAGTTGGGAGTGGGGACGGTGCATGACATTATGACATCATGTTATATTGCTATTATGATCGATTTTGATTTAAAGCACAAAATCATGAATCCGCGAGGAAATTGTCATAATGTCATACACCGTCCCTCTTTCCTCTTTCTTGGTTAAGGAGATAGCAATGCTCTTGACATTATTTTTATCTTCGTTATAATTCGTTACTATGAAAGGGCATGATCTACGATTTGATCATGGAGCATACGCTTTTTAACTGTTTGACATGTAGCAATGGTAGTTTATAGTGAGATAGAGGAGTACGTAAAATGAAACATCTTATCTCTTACAGCAACCAATATATAAAAAGAAATAGGAAAGGGCATATATGATATCCCGATGGGGAATACAAATTATCCTGTAAGATGAAACTCAATCGTCACAGCACACGGAAGAAAAAAAACCACACCATTATTGATCTATTCTGCGGCGCGGGCGGGATAAGTCTCGGTGCCGCAAGAGCAGGTTTCGCCATAGGCGGCGCAGTGGATTTAGATACCTTTGCGTCTAATACGTACAAACAAAATTTCCCAAAAACAGCTATTCTCAATGCCGACATTTCAAAACTCGACGGTCAGATGTTGACTACTTTATTTAATGTGAGTAATGGTGATCTATCCGGGATCGTAGGAGGTCCACCATGCCAAGGATTTAGTAATATCGGAAAACGCGATAGGAATGATCCTCGCAACGCACTATTCGTGGATTTTTTCCGTTTGGTAGCAGAGAGTCTCCCGAGGTTTTTTCTTGTAGAAAATGTTCCGGGCATATTACGTGAAAGTAACTCAGATATTAGAAACGCAGCTTTTGCCTATATCGAGAGCAAATACATATTTTTGCCAGAAATGTGCCTTTCTGCAGGCGATTATGGAGCGCCAACTATTCGAAAACGCGTATTCTTCTTCGGGTACCTTAAGGATGAAATGGAATCTTTGGTGGCAGCTAATTTTAAACCGCCCACTGACGTTGAGGTCGTAAAAGTAAAGGCCGCCCTGGACGGTCTTCCTATAAAAATAAATCCCAACTGGCAAAAGGAAGAGCAAGGTTGGAGAATAGTCAAAGTACATGGCAATGGTTATTTTAGATTGCGTCTTCACGGGCATATACCTAAAGGCGTCGGCAATTCAGTTGCACTTGCGCGATTAAAAAAGGAGAGTCGCGCATCAGGCTCGTTGGGTACGGTACACTCGCAAGAAGTTATTGAGCGATATGCTGGGATCAAACCCGGTCAATATGATCCTATTAGCAAATCTCAACGTCTTAACCCATCCGGTTTTTGTCCAACTTTACGAGCTGGTACAGATAGCGATCATGGCAGTTATCAAGCTATCAGACCACTCCATCCGACAGAAAGCCGAGTAATCACACCGAGAGAAGCCGCTAGGCTTCAAGGTTTTCCGGATTGGTTTCAATTCTCTTCGACGAAATGGCACAGTTTTCGACAGATAGGAAGTAGTGTTAGCCCCATTATCGCCGAACAGATTTTTCGAATCATTCTTAACGCCCTACATTAAGTAGAATTGAGGGGGAAATATGAAGAAGAAGAAAAATAGAAAAATCGCCTTTGAGCACGAACATGTCGACGCCTCTCCGGTGAAATCCTTCTTTGTACACATGCTCACTCGCGATATTGAATTGGAGTTCGCGATATTCGACCTTCTCGATAATTGTATCGACGGTATTTTACGCAGCAGGATACGCAATATAGCCAAGAAGAAACCTTATCACGGATTCAAGGCGGAAATAAATTTTAAGAAAGATTCATTTTCAATCGCCGATAATTGCGGAGGCATTCCTTGGGCGCTACATAATTATGCCTTTAGAATGGGGCGCCCAAAAAAACACCCAGAAGATACGCGAGGAATGGTCGGAGTCTACGGAATAGGCATGAAACGCGCTATTTTTAAAATGGGCAAACATTGTCTCATATCTACCCAAAACGGAAATCAATGTTATGAGGTGGAGATCACTCCCAAATGGATATCAGATGAAGAGAAATGGTCGATTCCCGTTAGAGCCGCGGGCAAAAAGATGGAAGAGGACGGAACAACTATCGTTATCGGCGAGTTGCACGACGGAATCCGGAAGCGCTTTAGCGAGAACCCGGAATTACTGAAGAGCGAACTTAACCGCATGATCGCCCGATACTATGCGTTTATTATCGAAAAAGGGTTCGAGGTTGTTATCAATGGCGATACCGTGAAGCCACGACCAACACGGTTGATTTTCCAAAAGACAGAGAAGGGAAAAAAACCCGCGATTCAACCTTATATCTTCAAAACTAAAACGGCTGATGGTGTCGAGATATTCCTCGCCGTAGGTTTTATCCGTCGCATTCCGTCTCAAGATGAGATAGAAAATGAACAAGAAGAAACCAAGTATTCTTCGCTCGACGCAGGCTGGACCGTAATATGCAACGATAGAGCCGTACTATATTGTGATCGTAGCGAACTTACAGGTTGGGGAGAAGCTCGCGTTCCGCGTTATCATACGCAGTTTATTGCAATTTCAGGAATCGTCGAATTCAAGGCAAATGATGCCTCCAAACTACCAATGACAACTACGAAACGGGGAATCGACGCATCATCTATCCTTTATCTCCAGATTAAAAATAAAATGCGCGAGGGAATGCGAATCTTTACAGATTATACAAACAAATGGAAAGGAAAGGCCGCGGAGTCCAAAAAACAAATCGAATGCGGTAAGCCATACTTGTTCAAGGACATAAAAAGAGAAACCGAATCCCTGAAGTTCATCAAGCTGACAAGATCTGTACCTAAAGGCTATCAATATAAGCCAACGCTTCCGTACCCGAAGCAATTGATGCCGAATAGACGACGCATCTCATTCGTTAGGCATGCCGACGACGTGAAAATCGTTGCCGAATTTCTATTAGGGGATGTTAATGCAGACGCATCCGAGGTCGGAGAGAGATGCTTCGATACGATATTGAAGGAGGCTAAGCAATGAAACATCCACCATACTTCCTGCGACCAAATAAGGTGGTCGATAGGCTGATGTTGATTGAGGCGATAAAACATCTTGATAAATTGTATGACGATCCAACCGAATACACGTACTATGGATTAGGTGGACCATATCTCGAGGACTTCCGTTTGATATACGATTTTTGTCCCGGTATAAAGATGGTATCGATTGAGAATAATAAAGACACAATAGAACGACAGAAATTTCACTTTCCATGCAGTATAATTCGATTAAAACATATGTCTTTTGAATCATTTCTAGCCCGCTACTCTTCCAATGACAAAAAAAGTATCTTTTGGCTTGATTACATTGATCTAGAATATGATCGTTTTGCAGAATTCGAGTCACTACTTAGTAGAGTTTCTGCGGGCAGCATGGTCAAAATTACATTATGCGCAAAGCCAGACAATTATTTCGAAGATCCCGAGGAATTCAGTAAGAAATTCGAGGCGATAATGCCCGATCCCTGGATCAATCCGCCCAGAGGAGAGGAGAGATTTGCGCGTTTGCTTCAAGATATGTTGAGAATTGTAACTCAAAGAGCTTTACCGGCGGCGATGGCTAATATATTTCAACCCGTATCGTCTTTTCGCTATTCGGACGGTACACCAATGTTGACGTTAACTGGTATCATATGCTTGAGAAAAAATAGGATTCGAACGAGAGAGGCGTTTCATGACTGGCAATTCGCAAATCTTAATTGGGCTAAGCCCAGAAAAATCGACGTGCCTATCCTAAGCACAAAAGAACGTCTATATCTTCAGAGGAAATTACCATGCCGTCGTGACGCGGGCAAAAAGCTTCTTAAAAGGCTCGGTTATCTCATCGATAAAGATAAAAAGAAAACAGTAGCTAAACTCAAGCAGTACGCAACTTTTCACAGATATTCGCCTTATTTCGTTAGGGCAATACCGTAGCGTCTAAAAATAAATGAACCGTATATAGATATCTTAGTGATGCAATATGGCCGATAGAGTAGATAAGGAGACAAGATCGCGTATTATGTCAGCCGTGAGATCTCGAGGGAATTTTAGTACAGAACTAAGAATGATCAAAATACTCCGAAAAAATCATATCAAAGGTTGGCGTAGACATTATTCATTACCGGGATCACCGGATTTTTGTTGGCCAAAAGATAAAATAGCTCTATTTGTCGATGGTTGTTTTTGGCACGGATGCCCTCGTTGTAAAAAAGTATCGAAAAGCAATGTTACGTATTGGCGGGAAAAAATAATAACGAACCGAACACGCGATAAGCGAGTAAATAAAATTCTTAAGAAAAAAGATTGGAAAGTTATAAGAATTTGGGAATGTCAATTACGGTCAAATCGATCTATTCGGCACATCGTGGGTTTATTACGATAAAGAAGAAATGGGGTCAAATCAATACGACAGATGATAGATACTGGATACTAGATGCTAGTGCAAAATATGGTATCACCAATGAAAAAATTGTACTTCGATAAACTCCCCTCAGTTCTTCGGGATCTGCGTCAGTACAGGCTTCTTGACAATTAGGAAATAATGTATACAATTCTATTGGTTTGGTATGAGTGCCGTTCTGGAGACAGAACGGGTATGACGGATTTTTCAACCAAGTAGCAGACTTGGAAAAATCCACAAAGGTGTAGTTGTCTTAACTGTTTCTACGTGTGTTTCGTGGTTAAGGGGCTATGCCTTTTTTGTTTGGTGATACGAGGTTTAAGGCTTGACAGAAGATAGTTGTTGGTTAAAATTATGTGAGTAGATTGGGAGTAGTGTAGAAATTGCAGAAGAGAGGAGGAAAGATGGCATTTAAGCGATGGGGTTACCAATTTGAAGGTGCGTGGGCAACACCTCATAACCTGGAGTCAAAATCAGGAGTGTACGTC
>JAUWCU010000057.1 GCA_030609135.1 Candidatus Stahliibacteriota bacterium
GATCTAAATCATCCCATATACCAGCAATCATCGCCTCTGGACCATCACTATTCGGTATACCAGTGTTCGTATAATCCGTCGACGTCTCAACACCCATCGCAATCCAACCATTCGAACAAATCGATATCTGAGTATAGCTAATCCCATAATACACAAACGTAAAAGGTAAACTAACCTGAACCGTTTCATCATCACTCAAATTCAATGAAGTACCAGGATTCTGGGTCTGCGTACTGTCAATCGCAATCCACTCAAAGACCGGCGACTGCACATGTGGACCACCTGAATAATAAGCATAATAAAGACCCGTGTCTGACGGCACTAATTGACCAATTGACACAATTAGGTCCAGGGTATCTATGTAACCATCTGCAGTAATAATTAGGTCAAAATCTACGCTGTGGCCATAAGGTGTTGAAGAGGATGCAGAAATAGTAAACGGATCACTGGTATTAGTTTTTTGAGAATCAGGTAGAATATCTCCATAAAACCCTAGCGAATCGCTAATTGTGATATAGACATCATTGGTCTTTAGCTTACCCTGTGTATTATCCGCCGAGATAAGGCCTGAATTGTGTAAGGTCACGACAAAATCAGCTGTCTCACCTGGCTCCCAAATACCATTATTACCATCAAGTATCAGGTAATCAGTAACGAGCAAGTGTGGCGCATTAATCGGCGGTGTCCCCTGGATTGCATCGACGTCAAATCCTGCATACTGACCACTCGAAGAACTCCCATCATCATTGATTCTTATGTAACGCGCCTCACTCAACCCTGCTGTGGAAAGATCAAAACTCGCGGTTCCAGTCGCTGTGCCGCAGGAAGACCAGGGTCCGTCCCAATCATCGCTTGCCAGGACTTCATAACCTTCATTAGTGCCGTCATCACCTTCATAGACTGTAAAATCATTACCTGCTGAATTGTGTATCGGCGTATCAGTCCCCATATCAAGTATCACAAAACCATTTTGGCCAAGGGAAAAGAATAAACCATCTTGAGGACCAAGCGCTGCCCGGGGTCGTGTTTTGTTCGATTGCACCACATGATTTCGATACCGACATAAAACCGATTTGAATGCATATAGATAAGTAGAATCAGGGGCTAAAAGGACATCGCCGATCAAAACACTACCTGTGTCAGGAACCGTAATATTGTTAACAGTCTTGGGTGCATACCCGTTTGCTGATAAGCGTATATCATAGGTGCCTGGAGCGATCATCTTGTGAAAATCACCGAGATTAGGATCAGTATACACATCAATCCTATCAGGGTTCATGAATTCTACTCGTGCATACAGAGGAGAATTTGTCAAGGAATCTTTGACCACACCCTCAATGCCCCAGCCGGCTCGGTCACATACATCCATTAAGGCATCGCGGTTTTCATAGCAAATCTGATCTATCTGCGAAGACCCTGAAGGTTCAAGCGTCTCAATCGTTGCCGCGAGTACACCATTTGTACCTATCGAGAAATCCTGTAATCCCCCAGTGATCTGATACCAATCATAGCCATTGATGATCGTTAGGTTTGCCGCACTTGCATAGATTTGAGAGATATCTATTATATGCTGACTATCAGGCGGATCAGCATTAGAATAATCCCACGGATAGTTTACATACTGAGCTACTGAATGGTAATTGTATTCTAAGCTAACATTGTTCTCTTCAAGATGGACCATCATCACCTTATTTTCAATCTGTGATGACGGACCTGGACTGTTTCCTTCAGCCCCCCAAAAATAACCATAATCCCGGTTCAAGTCAACGTTATTGGCATTTCTCCGGGTATTTGCGACTTTACCATCTGGATTGATCGTCGGTAAAACCCATATTTCACGGTTGTTAACGAGATTCTGAACTTGTGTATTAGATGCATAGTTAGTCAGCAAGTATCTAAGAAAATAGAGGGTAATCTCAGTGCTAATATGCTCATCACCATGCATGTTTGCCGGCAGCCTTATTTCCGTCTCATTTTCTTCGATACCTGGATTATCAGTAACCCGCATTGCCCAGATTGCCCTGCCTTGCACACTATAGCCTATAGTGTCGAGTCGGCATATACTCGGATAATTCGTCGCGAATGAATCAAGCACAAGATAAACCTGATCATAGGTGTGGTAAAACCCCCGCTGGAATATTTCATCTTTATATGCCTTGTAATCCTCTATAAGAATCTCAACAAGATAACCTTCTGTTCTTAATTCAGCTATCTCTTTGTCATTGACCAGTGCCTTTGCAAAATTCTTACCTGCATCAATAATTGTTATGTCGAATTTCCTCAGTTTGTAGACTTCATCGTGAGTCGGCAGCGCGATCTTCACTAGTCTGATAGTCTGATTAGAATACGCCGCTGCAATACCTAAGACCAGAAGCAACGTAATAGTAACCTTTTTCATCATCCTCCTTTGATGCTCCTAATATAATCTGTCGTCACTAATAGGCGGATTTCTTAAATCGCTATCTCAAAAGAATTACCTTTTCCAATAGTGCAGAATTAGCTGATTCAAGCGAAACAAAATAAACACCGGCAGGAACCGCACGACCAACTCTGTCTGTACCATCCCAGGAGATAGTAGAAGCAAGAGGTAAGAAGCCTGAAGATAGATTAAAAGATCTGATTATTCTGCCACTCGCATCATAAATCTTCAGTGTGATTTGGTTTTTGGAACTTGGGATTTGGAATTTGAGATTTGTAATCTCCCGAAACGGATTTGGGGATACTGATAGACTCGGTATCGTGGAGCGAATCTCAAAATTCGGTGACTCATTGATACCAATGACGATGTCAACATTCTCCAGGCAGGAATAATCTCCCCAACCATACGCCGCATTGGTTCCTCTTGCATAGAAATAGTACTCGCCTTCAGCATGATCAGTAAACGAGTAAGATGTATCAGTAATGCTCGAAGAAACTGTATTTACGTCAGCAAATAAGCAAACCGGGGAGATATCGTCAACATAAAAACCACTTTGCAGGGTATTGCCATCAGTCATGCAACGAAATCTGAAATACACTGATTTGCCTACCCAATCTTGGAGCGAATATGCTTTCCTGATCCAGCCACCCGAATTTGCATTATACCGATCATCCATGCAGAACCATTCTTTTGTGTTCTCCGAAACTTCAGCAACCGCAACGTCAAAATTTGTTTCAAGAATATACCAACACCAGAATGTCAGGGAATCACCAGTCTCCACTAAATAAGGATGAAGCGTACGGACTGCGTGGTTCATATTGTCCTGGTTCCCAGAAAAGAAACTATGTGAGCTGGAATGCGACTGGCTTGTGGAAAGGGTAAAGCCCTCAAGTATCCAACGACTTGTCCCTGATTCCAGATTATCTTGGATAACCGAAGGGTTTGATAGTTCAACGAGCTCCCAATGAATCGGATGATTGTCAAAGCTATTCAAGGCATGCCAATAGATAGTGAAATTAGCCCCTACTGTGCCCAACGGATAAATGATCGGCGGCGCCACAAATCCGTCTTTAATGAGGATTAAGGAATCAGAAAAACCCGCGAGATATTTCGATGATTTGAAGACCTGACGAGAAATGAAATCCAATTGACTCGTGCTTTGATAAAATGAAGTGCCTATCTCAGCACCATAGAAAAGTGCTGATAATCCTGCCACCCATTTATTATACCCATAAACCCAATCTCTTGTATTACCACAGGTCGGGTAAGGATTAGAATAAGATTGACCTGGCGTATAAGTACCACCGCTAATCCGATTCATCATACCCGCCATATGAGCACCCTTTGAATCGTAAAGTGTGGAATCTGGCGTGCCTGCTCCTTTATAGCCCCACGGGTACATCACCTGCTCACCGTAACTGTGCAGGGAAAAACCAGTGGAGATACCGTGCGCGCGAATGAACGCGGCGTATGCCCATATCTCATCACCCGAATAAGCAAAAGGACCAGGGAATGTTTGACTTGATGGAACATGGCTGCACTGACCTTCATCAGATGCTCCCCAGTAACCATCAACATCACCACAAACTCCGCCGCCATAGTTCCGGTTTGGGTCAGTACCAATGCTGCCACCAAACGGCTCACGGTTCTTCCGCCACATGTTCATGCCTGGATAGTCGTGATCATAACCATCAACATTAATAACTGGAAAACAATATATTTCGGTCGTATTGATGATCTCTGTGATCTCTGCGACATTACCATAAGACTTAAGCATTGAATCAGCAAAGAACAAAACTGCCTGCGGCGTAGCCCATTCGCGTGAATGATGGGCGCCGTCAAGTGTAAACTTGGGTTCATCCTCTTCGATACTCACATTGTCTGATATCTTAATGCCATAGATCCATCTACCAAGGTAAGTCGTGTTTGGCAACGAGTCGATTTTACAGATGCTTGGGTAACTGGCTGCCATACCCCTGAGTGAATCAGTCATCTCATCATATGAGCAATAAGAACCCCGATATTTGTTCTTTTCAAATTCAAGGCTGTATATCGTAATTTCATAGGGCAGGCCTGAAGCTTTGACCTGTTCTAAACCGCGTTGGTCAACCACCAGATCATACCATTTACTGTATCGACCCGCCGCAATATCTAAATCATACTTGGGTGATATGCGCGCCAAATCAGACCATGAAGATACGTATACCCGCACCACCATATCCTGAGTAAAACCCAGTGCAATGGCAAGACAAAAAAGCACTAATAGTTTCTTCATCAGACCTCCTTTAGTTTCGGTTATTAAATCAATTGTACAACCAGTATAAAGGTTCGGACGAGACTTAAACCCTTGAACAATACTCTTCCTTAATATATATCCACAAATATACATCCACAAATATACATCCACAATACTAGTATAATATATACCAAAATGCTCAACTTGTCAAGTATTGATTTGTCGACAAATATACCTATAATTAAGCCATGAAAATACTACATACCGCTGATATTCACCTCAGAAAAGGCGATACAAAAGGGATTGATGTTTTACAATGGCTGATTGATAAAGGTACTGCGCTCGAAATCGATTATTTCATCATTGCTGGCGATCTATTTGAGTCAGATGCCGACGCTTCTGTTCTGCGCTCTGAAACAAAGAAAATCTTTGAAAAAGCAAAAGCCAATTTCCTTATCATCCCAGGTAACCATGATGCCAAGTCTTTTAGTCATGATTATGACTATGGTAAAAATGTTATTCAATTGACTAAAACGCCTTTTGAAATCATTGAGCTTAATGGACTCACGGTCTGTGGTATCCCATATCAAAACAAAAAATTTAGCGAATGTGTGAAAAATATCCCTGGTGAAATTGACATTTTAATTGCGCATGGCACCCTGTATGATGCGTCGTTTATCTTTTCTATGCTCGATGACAAAGAAACAGAATACATGCCTGTCTATCCGGCAAACCTGGAGAATTTAGCACGTTATATAGCAATGGGACATTTGCATTCCCACAGCATTGAAAAAAATTATAAAAATACAAAGGTTGTATATCCCGGTTCTCCGATTGCACTCGATACAAAATGTGAAGATAAAAGATATTTTTATTTAATCAATATTGACAAAAGAAATCTCAAAATAGAACGGATACAAGTCGATATTTCACCCTACTGGTTGAAAAAAGAACTGTTTGTCTTTCCTGGAAATGAACAAGAAATTTTAAATGACATTGAATCCTACTTAGCAGGCCTTGATGTTACCAAGATTATGCCCAATATTATTATAAATGGATTTATTGGAGAAAAAGACCGGGATTTTAAAAACAAAATTGATGAAATAGAGAATACATTTACCGAAAAATTTGAAAACATGAAAATAACAATTAAAATTCAGCCATGGGATCACATCATACAAAATCGAATGGTCAAAAACTTTGTACAAAAGACCATGGAGTTAGAGGATAGATTACGGAACAAGGTTCTCGAAATCACTTTTCCAGTTTTTAGTGATATTTTGAAATGAGAATAAAAAAAATCAATATTCAAAACTATGGTCCAATAAAAAATCTAACTATTACTCCAGGAAATTTTGAACTTATATTTGGGTTAAATGAATCGGGTAAAACCGCAATTGTTGAAGCATTGACCTATGTTTTATTTAAAAGAAGCCCTACACCCTTAAGATACGGCAAACCAGAAAATACGATTGTCCAAATAGAAGAAGACGAAATCTTATATACACTCCCGGCAAAAAAGAAAAATATTGAAATGCCTTCAGGTGATATTGCCAATCTCCTATATGTGCAGGCATCAGAATCTTCAATCTATGATTCAAAAGATGAGGCAAGTTTCTGGGATGGGATCAAGGCATTGCTCAGTAAGGTTGGAAAGGGTGTGCCACTTGTAAAATTGGATGACAAAATATTTGAGGCAGTAGGTCTAAGCCCAAAGAAAGCAGAGTGGAAAAAGGAAAAACAGAGTCTTATTGCTACTGAGCAAAAACGTAGAGATGAGCTGGGGATGTATCTAAAAAGGATCGGCGAAACTGAAAAGAAAGAAACAAAACTGGCACATCTTTCAGAAAGGTACGATAATTTAAAAAAAGAGTTAAAACAAATTGAAGATTATAAAAACTTCAAAAATTATCAGGAAATCTCGAACCTATATAATGCATACCTGGAAGAGAAAACGCATCTTCAGGAATATGCCCGATATAAATATGAATATCTAACCCAATGGCAGGGATTGGAAGCCGAGAAAAAATCGCGATTAAAAGATGAAAACAAACTTAAAGAGGTGAAAGCAGAAACAAAAGATCTGGAAAGGGAAATTAGTGAGTTAAAAAATAAGGAAAAGATTATTGAGCTTGAAGATTTCAAATCATGCATTGCCAAAGCGCAGGCAGCGGTGAAAGTACTACCAATCATCTATCCTCTTTTGTTTTTATCGGCGGCAACAATAATCTTTATTCTTTCTTTTTTCCTAACTATTCCCAAAATTCCGGCTGCCGGAATTCTTATATTTAGTTGTGCATTATTTATTTACTTTTGGTATAAAACAAAAAAAGCTAGAAAAAAGCTTGCTGAAAAAAATAAGTGGTTAACTAAAGCACAAAAACTCTTCCCGGATATATCCAATTTTACTGAATTGATACATAAAATTGAAACAATGGAAAAAACGCAAATTGAGAAGAAAATTCTGTTGACTGAAAAGACAAAATTTATTGAACATCTTTCAAAAGAACAAACACTCGCAAATATTGAAAAAGGAATTTCTGATTTAAGAAACAAAACAGGCATTGCTGAATTATCTGATCTAAAAAAGAAAATAGACACAAAAAGAAAAATTGATACAGAACTCAGTAAACTGGATGGAAAAATTTCCGGTATGCTTTCAGAAAGAGACGTTAAAAAATGGGAAAGAATAATTAAAGCGATGAAAACAAAGCGCCCGGAAAAAGAACCAGACATCATTTCAGAAAAAGATTTAAAGAATGAGGTGCAAAAGATAGAGGAAAGAATCAATGAACTAACCAGGGAGATTAAAATCTTCAAAGAGGTAGAGCAGACTAAATTCAATATCACTGATGACCGCTCTGCATTTATTCAATATGATCGCTTACAAAAAACATTAGAAAATTACACCCTGGAAAAAAAGGCAGCACTGATCGTGCGTGAGATATTCAAAAAAATGAGCAGCGAACTGGACGAATTTATCCATGATATAATCACCGGCAATGATAGTCTGAGCGAATATTTCAAGTCTGTTACAGACCGTTATGACGAAGTAGAAATCGAAAACAGGAATTTCATTGTGAAGCAAAGAGATGGTAGGAAATTTAACGCTGATGATCTGAGCAGCGGGGCAAAGGACCAGCTCCTTCTATGCTTCAGATTAGCAGCCCTAAAACACATTTTTCCCAAAGGCAGTTTTTTAATCCTGGATGACGCCTTTATCTTTGCCGACTGGTCGCGCCGGCAGAAACTTGTCGATCTTTTAAAGAAATTTATTCAAGATGGTAATCAGGTAATATACCTGACCTCAGATAATCACACCCGCGATATTTTAAAAGCCTCCGGCGCAAGAATAACTACAATATAATCCCCCAATATTATTTTTCTAACACAACTTATTACACCGAACATATAATACTTTAATTTTCCTCCCCTTTTGATGCTGTGTCCGCTTCAGGTAGAAAGAAAGACTTCGACGTGAGTTCAGTCGAACGATTAAACCTGCCCAAACCATGTTCTGATGCATATCAGAATTGTTTCAGAGACCAGGGGTGATTTTGGTGATGAATCGACAAGGTGTCATCATCCGGTTTAACCGGATGATCCAGGAATTTAGATTGCCCGATTCCCCTGATCAAGTCAGAGGACAGGCTTGTCGGGCAATGACCCCGTACAACTTCGTTTTACGGGACAGGCATAAGGGTCAAGCCAGGGGTGATTTTGGTGATGAATCTATTATATGTTCTTTTTAGTAAGTAACCTGGTGAATAAACCATACCACACCTACTTTGGTAATTACCAGAATACCAGACTACTCTATTAGATACAAAAACCGGTACCGTTTCAAATTGAAAATGTTCGACTTCCCAATTCTGTAGGGACACGCCATGGCGTGTCCCTACAACTACAATTTTTTGATGTTCGTGCAAGAATAAAACAAGAACTATTTGAAACGGCACTAGTTCAGTCCACAAAGATCCTCACTCTGTCATTCCGGTAATTACCGGAATGACAGAGTTGAACTAACATCTTGAAAAATGGTTTTTATGGTTTATACTTAATATAATATGAAATTACTTTTAGAAATTGAGCATAAAATTCTCGAACTAATAGGCATGCCTGAGCTAAACTGGAAATCTGTACGTACCCACAGCAAAAAACTCAACCGCATCAGAAACCAGATGTACAAACTCACGGATGATTTTGCGAAGTCATCACCAACTGAAAATAAGTATAGCGATGCCTATTTCGTTTATAATTTTCCCATGAACTTCGTAAAAGCAATGGTGCTTGCAAAGGAGGTGAATTTTCTGTATCCACAACTTTTCAATAATAAAGACACAATTCGTATTCTTGACATTGGTTGTGGTGAAGGAGCGGGAATGCTTGGGCTTTATTACGGTCTAAAGAATTCAATAAGGTTTATGCTTACAGGTATTGATACTTCTACGAAAATGCTTAAGAAATGCAAAAATATGACGCGTTCGCTGAAAAACAGGGATGCTTGTGTACGTATCAAATTACGCAGACAGGATGTATCTCATGGCCTATTAAAAAAGAAAATAAACAAATATAACATTGTTATTTTCGCGAATTCACTTGCTGAAATGTTTCCAGGTGATAATATTCCGGTGATATTTATTGAGCGGATTTTAAAAAGTACAGATGATGATGGTGTAATTATCATAATAGAACCCGCCACAAAGTATTTATCGCGCAGGCTCATGAATTTACGGAATGAGATAATACGAAAGCATAAAGCTTATGTTCTCCTCCCCTGTTTTCATAAAAACGAATGTCCTCTTATGGAAATCAGAAAACACAAAGAATGGTGTCACCAATCAATCTCATGGCAACCACCGGATTTCATGAAAATTCTTAATCAAGGATTGAACCGTGAAATTGGCTATTTAAAATTTTCGTATCTTGTGATTTCTAAAAAAGATCATAAGAGAAATATCGATGAAAGTTTTCTTGTATTAAGTCATTTACTCAAGGAAAAAGGTAAAAAGAAATGTTTTCTGTGTACGCCAACAGGTAGAATTGAATTAGTGCGACTCAATAAATCAAAAAGCCAAGTAAACCGTGAATTTGACAGAATTTCAAAAGGAGATATTATTTCCTTTACAAATGTTGTACAGACAAACGCATACTACTGGCAAATAACAGAAAATACACAAATAAAAATCCTGTACAGCAAAAATATGTAATTAGTCATATGCCAAGCGGGTCTTCTCATCAGTTAATGTAGGTTGAATCAATTCCTGCCATACCGGTGATTTCCACGTATCCAATGCAGTATGCGTAATATAGTACTTTTGGGGAATAGGATGGGTTCCGATCACCACTTTCATATTATATTTCTCCTGAATAAAATTACGGAATTGTGCAATACGTGGACATGGTGGATAACCTACTACCAGTCCTGTTGCTAAATGGATCACCTCAGCATTATTTTTCTGCATCTCTGCGGGTGCATATTCAACATTTCCACCAGGACAACCATCGCAGGTAGTATATCCAACTAATTGTACTTCTTTATCTTTGTATATGCTAAATGCACCTTCCCTGTTATACAGTGACCTTAGGCATTTGCCCCCGGCGCATGTGTGATAGCGATTACAGATAATAATCCCGATCTTAACAGTATTACTCATTTTTTTCTCCCTTTATTTACAAAACTTATATATCCGTATGCATCCGCATTCATCTGTCTGAATCTAATATTCCGCGGTATAGGAATCATGTAAATTCCTAAACCTTAAAATATTCATCCATTCGATCAAAGGCTTTGTTTATCATGTCTTCTGAAACACAGAATGATAATCTTAAATGTCCCTGACCAGTCGGACCAAAATCATTTCCCGGTGTTGTGGATACCTTTGCATCTCTTAAAAGTTTTTCACAGAATGTCTTTGAGTCCTCACCCTGTTTTAATACTATCTTTGGAAACATCAGATACGAACCACCTGGTTTCTGATATTCAAAAATATGACTGAGTTTATCTAACCGCTCGCACATTAAATTGCGTGCTCGTAAATACTTTTCTTGAAAATTTTTAACACAATCCTGTGATCCTTTCAAAGCCCCCAGGGCTGCGTATTGAGAAATAACAGGCGTGCAGATTGCAAGAGGAATATGTGCCTTATTGATCTGAGAAATTATTTCTTTATGGGCATGGAGATAACCAATTCGCCATCCTGTCATAGCATATGTCTTTGTAAAAGTAAAGCAACTTACTACATTCTTTTGCATCTCAGGTATAGAACCAATACTAAAATGTTTATGTCCATCATAAGTAAAATACTCATACGCCTCATCAGTAATTACCATTAAATCATGTTCCAACGCAATGTCAGCTATTTGGCGGAGCTGCTCTTCAGTAAAAACAGCACCGGTTGGATTGCTTGGCGAGCAATACATAATCGCTTTTGTTTTCGGAGTCACAGCTTTTTTAATTGCCTCGATATCCAGAATAAATCCCTGTTCTTCAATAGTCGGAACAAAGATCGGTTTTCCTGAAGCAAGAACAACCTGATTAACATGAGTAGAATAAGTTGGCGAAGGAAGAATCACCTCATCACCGGGATCTATACATGCCATTACTGCAGCTGCCAATCCTTCTATTGCGCCAACACTTACTATTACCTGCGAAATGTCGGCATCAATATTATTATCCCTTTTAAGTTTTTTGACAATTTCTTGTCTTAACTCTACTAATCCCAGACTGACAGAATAACCATCAACAACCCCTTTATTAATTGCCTCAATTGCTGCCTTACCAATATGCATAGGTGCACCTGAAGTAGGTTTTGCCCAGGACAGGAACGCGACATCTTCTATCTGTTGTGACAACCTGGTCATTTCATGAATTGCAGATTTTGGCATCTGCGATACCCTGTTTGACATTCTCTGAGCATGATTCATTATACTTCCTCCTTTTCAAAGTTTGTGAATTTATTCCCCCTCACCCCCTGAAACAAGTTCAGGGCAGGCTTTACCCTCTCCCGCCAGGGGAGAGGGATTTAATCTGTATGTAAAATCTCTTATATGCATACCGTAGATTTCATTGAAGCCAAACTTCTTATAGAATACGCCTTTGTCTTTGTCAGTTATCAAAACAATATCATAATAACCCTTAAAATAATCAATCGCACGTCTCATCAGATGCGAACCAATACCTTTGCCCTGATGTGTTTCTAAAACTTCAATCAAACTGATAAAAGCATGCATTACTCCATCACTAATTGCTGTAAGAAAACCCACTAACATACCGTTTTCTCTTGCAGTGACAATTAAATCAGAACCATTTATAAGTTTTTCTTTGATTTCTATTGATGGCGGCGATTTCCAACCGTGAAAAAATTTGTCAAGCTCACCTGGTTCAATATTATCATTTATTTTGTATTCAACCATTACTATATTTCCAATTCCCCTTTTCCAACATAAACAGACTTACCGCCAATTTTTATAATATATTTATTGTCCTTGATTTCACCTTTCATCAATATTTTTGATGATCGACCCATTTCTATCCCCTGTTCGTTTTCGACTTCAAAAGATTGTCCGAAAACATTATGTTTTAATAAATATCCTGTTAAAGGTCCTGCTGCAGACCCGGTAGCCGCGTCTTCTATTATACCCAGATGCGGAGCAAAGAATCGGGTGTGGAGCTCAGCGCTCGGCTTCGTAGTTTCTCGTGTGAATAAATAAGGACCTCTAGGTTTATTATCGAAGAATTTCTTCAACTCATTCGCATTTCCTTCTGCACGTTGCACTGCAGAAAGACTTTTAACCGGGATAATAAGCATTTTATTTCCTGTTGAGACCTCTTCAACAGGCAAATCATTTGAAATATCTTCTGAAGATAGGTTAATTAAACTGGCAATCTCTTTTTTATCTGTGTACTGATCAAAGAATTCTGGTTCATTCTGGGTCATCCAGATAACATCGTTCTTCTTTTCAAGTGGGATAATACCAACTTTTGTCTTCAACTTCAATATATCTTTTTTTTCATGCCATATATCTAATATATTCATAATTGAAAATGCGGTACCCAATGTTGGATGACCAGCAAAAGGCAACTCTATGTTTATTGAAAATATCCTTATATCAAAATCTGCTAATGGATCACTGCTATTAAAAATAAATGTTGTTTCTGAATAATTTATCTCATTCGCAAACTTTTGCATTTGTTCAGTAGTCAACCCATTGGCATTTGGGAATACTGCCAATTGGTTACCTGAATAAGGTTTATCTGTAAAAACATCAATAAAAATACATTCTTTTTTCACAACTCCCCCCAATTGAATTTAACCACTTAGTAATCTACCGTTTTATCAATCCTATTGTTCTTCTTTTCTTTCTTTCGGT
Source organism: Candidatus Stahliibacteriota bacterium (assembly GCA_030609135.1). Lineage (GTDB taxonomy): Bacteria > Hydrothermota > Tepidihabitantia > SM23-42 > SM23-42 > JAUVZL01. The sequence continues at coordinate 13,029 of JAUWCU010000057.1, forward strand.
GCGTAATGGAAAAATTGCATCGTTGAAATACCGTGCCCCTGGCTGACTGACCTAAGGTTAGTGGCATAGCCAAAAGACTCAACTAAAGCCAGAGTCGCGGTGATTATTTTTTCTTTCTTGTTGGTTTCAATATCGAGGATTTTCCCTTTGCGGGCATTGAGGTCGTTTATCACATCGCCCAGATACACTTCCGGCACAATAATTTCCAGGGACATAATCGGTTCAAGAAGTATCGGTTTACCACGCATAAAACCATCCCTAAATGCCATCTGGGCCGCGACCTTGAAAGAAAGCTCTGAGGAGTCTGTAGGATGATACGCTCCGTCAATAACCTCGACTTCCACATCAATAACTGGATAACCCCAAGACACCCCTATCTCAACCTGCTCGCGTATGCCCTTTTCAATCGCTGGTATAAACTCTCTTGGAATGGCACCTTCTTTAATCTTGTTTGTGATTACTACACCTTTACCTCTTTCAGTTGGTGTGATTTTCATTGTCACAATACCGTACTGTCCCCTGCCTCCAGTTTGCTTTATAAATCTGCCTTGTGTTGTCACTGGCTCAGTAATTGTTTCACGGTAGGAAACCTGAGGTCTACTGACATTACATTCAACCCCAAACTCACGTTTTAAACGGTCAACAATAATTTCAAGATGCAGCTCACCCATACCTGATATAATCCGCTGTCCAGTTTCTTCATCCGTCTTCACTTTGAATGTCGGGTCTTCAATCTGTAAATACCTGAGGTTGTTATCGAGTTTTGAATCGTCCATTTTTGTCCTGGGTTCTAAGGAAACAAATATCACGGGTTCCGGGAATTTTATCGGTTCGAAAGATATCGGATGTTTGGTACTGCACAAGGTGTACCCTGTTTTGCATTCTCTGATACCGATGACCGCACCAATTTCTCCAACACCAAGGGTGCGTGTTTCTTCTCTCTTATTGGCATGCATCAGCAATAATCTACCAATGCGGTCGATTCTTTTTGGTGGATAAACCAAGACTTTGTCACCAGCTTTTACTTCACCAGAATATACTCTAATATAGTAGAGCAAACCAAGATGAGGATCGGTCTGTGCCTTAAAAAGAAGTGCAGAAAAAGGGTCGTCGAGTGATGCTTTCCTGATTTCCTCTTTTGCGGTTTTTGGATTGAATGCCTTTACCGGTGGCAAATCAAGTGGTGATGGAAGGTAATCTAATACGGCATCAAGGAGTATCTGAACACCTTTGTTTTTCAAAGCACTCCCGCACAGAACCGGGAAGAAACTTAGATCGAGAGTCCCTTGCCTTATGACTGATTTCACTTTTTCAAATGAAAGGTCTTTTTTGACAATGTAGGTATCAAAAAGATCCTCATCATGTTCAGCCAGCGTTTCATAAGTTTCAGTACGATAAAACTCAACTTGTTCTTCGTATCCTGCAGGAATTTCAGCTTCTTTGTATTTAGCGCCCAATGTTTCTTCTTCCCAATAATAAGCTTTTTTCCTGAGGACGTCGATAATGCCGTAGAATCTGTCATCTTTAACAATGGGTATCTGAAGTACCAATGGACGCATTGATATCTTGTCTTTCATCTGCTTGAGAACTCGTTCAAAATCAGCGCCTATTCGATCCATTTTGTTCACAAAAGCAATGCGCGGCACCTGATACTTATCAGCCTGATGCCATACTGTTTCGCTCTGCGGCTGTACACCACCCACTGCACAGAAAATCGCAACCAGACCATCCAAGACTTTCATTGACCGCTCCACCTCGACTGTGAAATCAACATGACCCGGTGTATCAATGATATTAATACGATAATTTTTCCAGTATGAAGTGATCGCCGCGGAGGTAATCGTGATACCTCGCTCTCTCTCCTGCTGCATCCAATCCATAGTTGCCGAGCCCGCATCGACTTCGCCCATCCTTCTTATCTTTCCAGTGTAGAATAGTATCCTTTCAGTAATGGTCGTCTTACCGGCATCAACGTGCGCTACAATCCCTATGTTCCTTATTTTCTTCAGCTCAGTCATGTTGTTTAGTATATTTAAAAATGTGGTTTAGTCAATGCATGAAAGGATAGAAGATGGGTTTAGGTTTGGATGCTTGAGGAGAATAACTATTTTGTTTATATCCAGCTTCCCCGACCTCGCTCCGCAAATCGGGGCGGGCCAAACCCAGCACCAATTATTACTCCGAACATATAATAGTTTCAATTATGTTGTGGAACCTGTCATTCCGAACTTGTTTCGGAATCTCGATAAAGTGAGACTCTGAAATAAATTCAGAGTGACAATAGTGTAATATGCTAACGAAATCCACTGAAACT
>JAUWCU010000038.1 GCA_030609135.1 Candidatus Stahliibacteriota bacterium
TTTCAGTGGATTTCGTTAGCATGTTACACTATTGTCACTCTGAATTTATTTCAGAGTCTCACTTTATCGAGATTCCGAAACAAGTTCGGAATGACAGGTTCCACAACATAATTGAAACTATTATATGTTCGGAGTAATAAATCTTTCTTTTTCATTGACATTCCCGGAAAGTATGGTAAGATTGAATGTGGATTTAGAAAATATTGGTGTTGTAATCCCAGTGTTCAATGCGGAAAAGACGATAGGTTCTTTAATCGAAGAAATCATTAGACAAGGCACCGAACCAGAAAATATCATTGTGATTGATGATGGTTCCTTTGATAGAATCAGTGAGATTGTAAGGTGTTTGGGGGTGATTTGTGTCACCCACCAAAAGAATTTAGGTAAAGGAGCAGCGCTAAAACATGGTTTTGAAGTTGCCAAGGTTAAACACATGAACCGAGTATTTACACTTGATGCGGATGGGCAACACATGGTTTCTGAGATGGACGGTTTTCTGAAATACAAGGATGAGTTTGATTTGATAATAGGCTTCCGTCACAATATGAAAAGCATGCCTATGCTCAGGCGTCTGGTTAATCGAACAACGTCGCTTGTTGTTTCCCTGCTTGCTGATTCCCATCTGGTGGATGTCCAATGTGGATTTCGCCTCATTGATTTGGCGATATTCGACAGACTTATTCTGAGAACCAATAATTATCAGACCGAATCAGAAATGGTTATCAGGGCGGCGCGGCTCAAGTACCGTATAGGTTCCATGCCAATAACAACAGTTTATGATAAGGAAAAAAGTTATATTAATCCTTTTGTTGATACATTACGTTTCATAAAAATGGCAGTGGGGTTTTTATGGCGTTGATACTACTGACTAATGATGATGGTTATGATGCTCTTGGATTTCAATCCCTATACAAAGGGCTGAAAAAGGATTTCGATGTTTTCGCAGTCGCACCGCGCTTTCAACAAAGCGGCGCGAGTCATTCGCTAACATTGAAACGACCGATCAGGGTTGAGAAAATCCGCGACAAATTCTATACCATTGACGGAACACCAACAGACTGCGTTCTGCTTGCATATCATGATTTAATCAAGGAAGATATCGCCATGGTTATTGCTGGCATAAATCACGGTCCGAACATGGGCAGTGATGTTTTCTATTCAGGGACTGTAGCTGCTGCTTTACAGGGAGCTACCTTGGGGATTAATTCTATTGCGATATCTGTTTCCTCGCGCGAGTACAGCAACTTTTCTCGTGCCGTATCATATTCCTGCAATCTGATAGCACACATAATTGCCTCCAAGGTAAAACATGCCATACTCAATGTGAATATCCCGGATGGTACAATCAAAGGTGAGAGAATTACAAAGATGGGGAAGCGGATTTATCGCGATAAGGTTATAAGAAACAATGAACAAAAAAACGTGATGTACAGTGTTATAGACGGTACGCTTTCCTACAAGATTGCCGCGGACACTGATTTCAAAGCAATCAAAGAACATTATGTATCGATAACCCCTCTTAAACTTGACCTTACAGACTACGAGGGTATGGAGATCCTGCAAGAATATCTGAAGCGTTGATCATAACATAAACTTGACTCGGCGAAGAAAATGTATATAATAATACCTATAGTAGAAAGGAGAATGTAATGGTATTATCGCTTTTTCAGCAACTATGTGAACAGGGTGGGCAACAGCAAGGTAACCCCCTGCTCAGTCTGTTGCCGTTAGTTCTCATCTTTGTTGTATTCTATTTTCTTTTGATTATGCCTCAGCAAAAAAGGCAGAAAAAACATCAAAAACTGCTCCAGGCACTTGACCGAGGAGATCGTATCGTCACCTCTTCTGGCATGCATGGCACGATAGCCAATGTAAAGGAGCGTACCGTCATTGTTGTAATCGCGGATGGTGTAAAGGTTGAAATCGAGAAAAGTCACATTGCTGGTAAGTCGGATAAAACAAAAGGTTCCTAACAGAAATTTGGTTCTAAAAATAGTGAAATATCCCGAGAGTATTTTGAGAAATCGATGTGTTCCAGTTGAGAAAATATCAAAGGAGATAATTGATTTAACTGATAACATGATAGAAACCATGAAAAAGGCAGACGGCATAGGTCTTGCCGCTAATCAGGTGGATTCACATATGCGGATTTTTGTTCTGAACACAACACCCCATGAAGATACACCAACACCATCAGTTTTTATTAACCCTGAAATTCTCGATCAAGAAGGGAGAATCGTTGAGCAAGAAGGTTGTCTTAGCTTTCCTGAGTTATACCTGAAAATAGCAAGATATGAGAAGGTGCGACTGCACGCAAATAATTTGTATAACGAGGATATCATTTACGAAAGTAGCGGGTTGTTGGCAAGGGCGATCCAGCATGAAATCGATCACCTAAACGGTGTTGTGATTATTGATCGTGCTGTGCAAGAGGATGAGCAAGTGATAAAGGATTATTTAGATAATTTGGAGACCAATGTAGAGACAAAATGAAAATAATATTTTTTGGCTCAGGACAGTTCTCATTGCCCATTGTAAAAAGACTACGTGATGGCTCTGCGCTCCTCGGCGTCGTTGTGACGAAACCCAAGCCAAGAGGCAGGGGGTTACGCAGATCATTGCCCAGCATTGCCGAATGGGCAAAGGGTGAGGGCATAAGCGTTTTTGCTCCTGATGATCCAAACGGCGACGAGTTTATTAGCGACCTTATTAAACTTAAGCCTAATCTTTTTGTTTTATCAGCATACGGGCACATATTAAGCGCCAAATTGCTTAACGTACCAAGCTTGGGTGGTATAAATATCCACCCTTCGCTGTTGCCGAAATACCGTGGTTCAGCGCCGATCCAAAGGGCAATCATGGCCGGTGAGAAAAAAACCGGCATCACAATTTTCTTTATGGATGAAAAAATCGACCACGGAGAGATGATTCTTCAAGAAACATTGGATATCAAACCTGATGAGAATTATGGTTCACTCCAAACCCGATTGTCAGAACGCAGTGCTGATTTGATAATCAAAGTCATTGAATCTATGGAGGCTGGAACATACAGGACCATACAGCAGAACGAGGGAGAGATGAGCTATGCTCGTAAAATCAAGAAGAGTGAGATGACCATTAATTGGTTTGAAAGCACTGAGAAAATAGTAAATCTGATAAGGGCGTTATCACCCTGGCCCGGAGCGAAGACTCTATTTCGGGATAAGGAAGTCAAGATCATCGACGTCGTAGCCGGTCATGAAAGGCTTGAGCCGCGTACAATACATGTTGATAAAAAAAATCTGTATGTTGGAACCGGTAATGGTTCGGTCGTTTTGAAACGTGTGAAACCTCAAAATAGATCGCTCATGTCGGGTCTTGACTTTAAAAATGGTTTTCATGTGAAAGAAGGAGAGGTAATTGGATGAATGCACGACAGGCAGCACTTAATGCTATATGTGAAGTGGATGAAGGCGTTAATCTGAAAGATGCACTCGGTAAAATATTTGAAAAAGACGAACTGCAAGAAGACGAAAGATCCCTGGCTAATGAACTTGCTTTTGGTACATTAAGACACCGGGAAGATATTGATAGTATCATTTGGGAAGACTATGATGGTGATTTTGCATCGCTTGATATTATCCTGAAAAATGTATTGAGGATCGCCGTATACCAGTATCTTTTCTTGGATCGAATACCGATCTACGCGATTGTAAATGAAGCCGTAAATTTCGGCAGAACGATTAAGGAAAGGGGTTTGATAAACGCGATACTAAGAGGTATTATCAGAAACAAGAGAGTCCAAGCTTTGAGGATACCCCGAGCATGGGTTTTCAGAAATATTGTTGCTGCTTATCCAGTTGAGGGCGAGAAGATAATAGAATCATTTAAGATCAGACCAACCCCCTACATTAGGGTTAACCTATTGAAAAACAGTGTTGAAGAAGCCCAGCAGAAACTAACGGAAATTGGTCTTGATTATAAACATGCTAATTGGTTTTCCGAATTCAAGGCAGTAAGCCGCCTTGGGACTGTCATCAACAGCCAGGTAATGAAAGATGGCTACATTTCGATACACGATGAGGCGCAGGGGTTAGTGTGTCACCTCATGGCTCCCGAATCAGGTGACAAAGTTGTTGATCTTTGCGCGGCGCCCGGGAGCAAGACGACATACATGGCTGAGATGATGAAAAACCAGGGTATGATACTTGCTATTGAGATTAACGAAGTAAGGATGAAGATGGTTGTAGAAAATGCCAATCGACTTGGCATTAACATAATAAAGCCGGTGCTTGCAGACGGTAGGAATTTTTCAATTGAAGGTATTGATAAAATTCTTATCGATGCCCCATGTAGTAATTCGGGTGTCATTGCAAAGAGGCCAGAAGTCAAAGATCGAGTCAACAGTAAGGTGATAAAGAGACTGGCAAAATTACAGTACGATCTTATTTCTAATGCTGCTGCCTTTCTAAAAGTTGATGGGTCTTTGGTATACTCTACTTGTAGTATTTTGCCGGAAGAAAATGAAGATGTTATTGAACTGTTTATCAAAAACAACCCTAACTTCATGGTTGAACCAGCAAGTTCTTTCACCCCCATCGGTGATACCTATTTAAAGGTTTTACCCGGCATATATTATACCGATGGTGTTTTTGCAGCCCGTCTGAAAAAAATGAAGTAATTAATTAAGAATCATTGAGTCCATCAACAAGTTGATGCTTACTTGTAACAAAGACCATTTTTTCTATCAATTGTTAGGAAAAACCCGTAAAAGTGGAGATAAAATATATCCTCCACAAAAAAAGTCACGAAATATAAAAGCCTATTCCCTAATTCAAGTATAATTAACCCTTGACAAATATCTAATAATGTGTATAATGGTACGAAATGGGGACAAATGGGGAAAATACGATTTAGAGGTTTTTACAAACATGTCATTGATGACCGGAAGCGTATGGCAATCCCAAGCCAGTTTCGCAGTGTGCTTAACACGGAATCTAGTGGCAAACTGATTTTGACACCGGGGTATGACCGCGAGATTGCCGTATACGCACTGAAGACCTGGGAGTCGGTTGAAGAAAGCGAGTTGTTAACACTGTCTATGGACCGGCTGCAGTCACGGCGCTACCGGCGTCACTTCACCTTTAGGGTTAAAGAAGATCACCTAGACAACCAAGGTAGAATTTTGATCCCCAATTTTCTGCTCGAGCATTCAGGTATCGCAAAAGACGTTGTTATCGTTGGTGAAATAAATTACTTCACCCTATGGTCGCCTGAGCAATATGAGGAATTCAGTAAAGAGATAGATAGAAGTTATCTCGACGATTCAGAAAGCATAGAAGATTTAAGAAGGAGGTAAAATGAAAATACAGGCCGTTGAGGCGCTAAAGGATAAAAAGGTCTCATTCTTCTTGCCCACCGGCGAAATAAACGAAGAAGAATTTGGAACAATAGAGAATCAATTCAAAAATATGATACAAGCAGATGACCTCAATATAATCTTGGACCTTTCACGGGTCAGCCACATCAATTACAAGGTCGTCGGACAATTGATTGATTACCAGAAAAAATTTAAAGGACTGGGTGGCGACATCAAACTGGTGAATGTATCACCTTATCTATATGATATTCTGAGGTTGTATGGTTTTTACCCCTTTGAGATATTTCCATCCAAACGAGCTGCTCTGAAAAGTTTCATGTAAATCCATGAGGCCGTCGAAGAGATATGTTCTTCCATCAACCTGTCTTATCGGGTGAAATCCTTAGGTTTATGAATGTGGAAAAAGACCGTGGCTACTTCTGTGACTGTACAGTGGGCGGCGCTGGTCATCTTCTTGCCATGTTGCAGAAAACTGAACGGGCTAACTTCATAGGAATTGAGTGGGATCGGGATGCATTCGACTACGCGCAGCAGAAGATCGAACCTTACCGAGATAGATGTTTGTTGTTCGAAGATAACTTTGTCAACTTAGGTTTAATTCTAGATAAGCTCAGGATCAAAGGTTTGGCCGGTGTTTTATTTGATCTTGGCGTGTCCTATTTTCAGCTCACAACTGCGGCACGAGGTTTCAGCTTTGAGCGAGATGGAGTTTTATCGATGGCTATGTCGTCAAAGAGCCCGTCCTTACTTCAGAAACTAAGATTTGCGCCAAAACACGAGATAATCAAGGTGCTCAAGGAATACGGTGATGTACATAGTTGCCGGAAGATCGGTTCTAAGATCTACGAGCAAAGAAAATCATTAAAGACAACCATGGATCTACGCTGGTTAGTAGATAGCGTGACCCCCAAGAGATTTCTCAAGAAGAATTTACACAAGGTTTTCCAGGCGTTGCGGATTTGGGTCAACGATGAAATAGAAAATCTTAAACAGGGTCTTGCGGTAGCGCTGGACCGACTCGAACCTAATGGTCGGATAGTTGTGATTTCTTATCACTCAGGTGAGGATAGAATCGTCAAAAATACTTTCCGGAATCTACACCGGGATGGCAAGCTATTATTGTTGAACAAAAAAGTCTTGAGGCCAACCGAAGATGAGATCAAACTCAATCTCCGAGCGCGCAGTGCAAAATTAAGGGCGGGTGAGAAATGCGCGTTGTGTTGATATTTCTTGCCATTGTTTTCTTTCTTTTTTCTCTTGTTTACATCGAAAGTGAATTGGTGAAGTTAGCAGTGAGAAAGGAGAATTTAGAGAACCGTGTAATCGAATTGTGCAATCAGGAAGAGGTCCTCGAATTCGAAGTGATGAATCTATCAAACCTGGCAAAGATTGAAAAAGATGCTAAAGGAAAGGGGTTTTTCTTCCCCGGCGAAAATGACATATTGGGTGTTGTGAAATGAAACGAGCCAAGGTGTTCAATTTCTCTATCTTCTTTCTTTCTTTTGTTTTCTTCTCCTACCTTTTCTACATCCAATGTGTAAAGCACCGGTATTACGACACGAAGGCAAAGAACCAGCACGAAAAGAAATTCGTGCTGGTAGGATCTCGGGGTAATGTTTATGATCGAAACGGTCGACCTTTGGCGATGTCTCAGCAATGCTTTTCGATATTCTGCACGCCGCGCTATTCGCGTGACAAAAAATCATTGATTGATAATCTGGCAATACTTTCCGGCAAATCTAAGAAGCGAATAAAGGAGTTGGTTGACAAAGGACATTTCTTCTGGGTTGAAACCAAGGTGACTTTTGAGAAACGAGAGCAGTATTTGGATCTCGGCGACCGGGGTGTTGGTTATACTCATGATCTGAACCGCCAGTACAATATGCCCGAGGCATTTGCCAGTCTCATTGGCAAATGTGGTACGGATAATCGGGGTATTGAGGGCTTGGAACTGCAGTTAAATGGTGTTCTTAGCGGGAGGTCTGGCTTCGTCATCTATCAGAAAGACCCAACCGGAGATATATTTCCTTATTACGCTCATCCGGAAAAAAATCCTCTGCCTGGTCAAGATGTGTACTTGACTATCGATTATCAGCTTCAGGCGATTCTTCACGCAAATCTCAAAGTGGCGATGGCTAAGGAAGATGCAAGACATGTAGCTGGTTTGATCATCGAACCCCGTACCGGCGAGATTTTGGCAATGGTGAACATTGATCATAACGGTGATCAACGCAATCGCGTGTTGTGTGATGAATTTGAGCCGGGTTCAACATTTAAATTAGTCACTATGACCTATGCACTATTAGAGGGTTTCAACGAGAACGATGTCGTTGATACTGAAGGTGGTAAAGTGAAAATACAGGGACATACTATTCATGATTATCGCGACTACGGAACAGTAACTTTCAAACAGGCAATAGCACATTCCAGTAATGTGGCGATGGTGAAAATCTCGCAGGCATTCGACCGTCAAGACTTTTTCTTGCTGATGCGAGATTTTGGTTTGGGTCAGCTAAGTGGCATAGAATTCCCCGGTGAAGCAAAGGGACGTTTGCCAGTGCCTGAGGAAATCAATGATGTGGAATTTGCAACCCTGGTCTTTGGTCAGGGCTTAACTGTTAACCTACTGCAGCTTGCCTTTGCATACCAGTCGATTGCTAATGGCGGTGTTCTCAATAAGCCGATAATTATTCAGGAAATCAAAGATGGAAATAAGGTCGTCTATCAGGCAAAGTCTCTACGCATTCGACGAGTCGTTGATCGACAGACCGCAGAGCGGGTTACCAAAATGCTCTGCGGAGTTATTGAGGATGGGAGCGGCACACAAGCTGCAGTCAACGGTGTAAAAATAGCTGGCAAGACAGGTACTGCACAAAAAGTAGTCGATGGCAGGTATTCAAACACTATGATCATAACAACTTTTGTCGGATACTTTCCAGCCGATTCTCCTGATTACCTAATCGCTATCATGTTCGACGAACCCAAGCGAGGTCTCTGGGCCAGCACAATTGCCGCACCCGTTTTTAAAAGTATTGCCCAGAGCATTTATCAAATAAACGCCCAACAATATGCAGTTAAGTGAACTAATCAAAGTGATCGCTGGTGAGGAATACCAAATGGCCGAGGTTGAGGTTGAGGCCGTGGAATTTGATTCAAGACGAGTCGGACCAGGAACGCTGTTTATTGCTATGAAAGGAGAAAGATTTGATGGTCACGATTTTGTCGAAGCAGCGATCAAAAACGGCGCAGTAGCACTTGTTACCGAGAGGAAAGTGGCTGCCGATATTCCGCAGGTTGTCGTGACCGACACCAAGGTATCATTGGGTAAGCTTGCTCACCGGTTTTACGGCGATTTTGCAGACATGACAAAGGTTGCAATTACCGGGACCAATGGTAAGACAACCACATCTTTCCTCATACACTCGATATTGGAAACGAGTGGGAAAAAGACAGGTTTGATCGGGACTATATACTATATCGGCAAGACCCGGACCAAGGCGGTCAGGACTACGCCGGAGAGTTTAGATATTTTTAGAATGATTAATGAGTTCAAGACAGATGGTGCTGAAGCTATCGTGATGGAGGTTTCATCGCATGGTCTGGCTTTGAAGAGAGTTGATGAAATGTGTTTCCGTGTTGTTGTTTTCACAAATCTCTCCCAGGACCATCTCGATTTTCATCAGACAATCGACCGCTACCGTGCGGCAAAAATGAGGATTTTCTCGCTGCTCGATCCTGGCGGTTGTGCGGTCTTTAATATGGATGATGCAACAAGTCATCATATCAAGCAATTGGGTTTGAAGCGTACTATGACCTATGGCATGGAGAATAAGAGCGATGTTTGTGCCGAAATAACAAGTGATACAGCTGACGGACTAAATCTCGATATCTCTTACCAGAATCATAAATACCGTGTTACCTCTAAATTAATCGGAACTTATAATGCCTACAATATTCTCGCTGCTTTTGCCGCGGCGGTGGCTTTGGGGATTGACCGGGATGCGATTTTTCAGGGTATCGCGAAAATCACTAGCATAAAAGGAAGGATGGAACGGGTGACTGATAATATATTCATTGATTACGCACATACCCCATTGGCCATTGAGAATGCCTTGAGTTCATTAAAACGTTATGCACAAGGTAAGCTTCTTGTCGTCTTTGGTTGCGGCGGCGATCGTGACAAAGATAAACGTCCAAAAATGGCAGCCGCGGCAACAAGCCTTGCCGATTTCACGATTATAACAACGGATAATCCGCGCCGCGAACCTCCAGGGCGCATCATAGAGGACATCATTAAGGGGGTTACAACTGAGCAGTATAAAGTTATTGAAGATCGCCGAACAGCGATCAAACAGGCAATTAGGAAAAAGCAAGCTGAGGACATACTCCTTGTTGCTGGTAAAGGCCATGAAGATTATCAGATCATTGGTAACAGGGTATTGAAATTCGATGATGCTGAGGTTATCAGGGAATGCACCGAGAGTTTATGATTCGCAGCGTTGCCGTGATGATCAACGGTAGGACTGCACTGAACGGTCGCGACCTGGTACGCGGTGTGTCCATCAATTCAATGGTCACAAAGCCCGGTGATATGTTCTTTGCCTTGAAGGGTGAACATACAGACGGTCATCATTTCGTATCTGAGGCACTGCAGAACGGTGCGGTTGCAGTTGTCGTTGAACACGATAAGGGTATTGAAAAACAGATTACGGTTGCTGATACACTGTTTGCGCTTGGACAATTAGCAAAGAAATATCGGGGAGCGTTTGACCCAAAAACAATTGCGATTACAGGCACAAATGGTAAAACAACCGTAAAAAATCTGATCGGAGCTATCTTAGGGAACGAACATAGAATTCTAACTACTAAAAGGAATTACAATTCATTGATTGGTCTGCCGCTGACTTTGTTGGATTTATCCGGTGATGAAGAATACCTTATTGTCGAAATGGGTACAAGTAACCCCGGTGAAATCCAACGACTGTGTGAAATCGCTGAGCCGGATATCGGTGTTATCACAACAATCGGACCCGGACATTTAGAAGGACTCGGCTCAATGCATGGTGTAAGGGAGGAGAAATTATCCCTGATTAAAGCACTGCCCAAGGACGGCTTTGGAATAGTCGGTGAGGGGGTTGGTGATCTTGGTCTAAGTAACGTCACAAGTTTCAGCATTAACATGCTTTCCGACATCCTGTTGACCGAGTTCGGTTCACATTTTGTTTTTGATGAGCATGTGTTCTTTACCCCTCTTCTCAGTATAAGTAATGTCATGAACTGTCTGGCAGCCATATGTGTATGTACAAAACTTGGTGTAACATATGACGTTCAACGTACGGCGCTTGAGCAGATAAAACCGGAAACAGGTAGGCTAGAACCTATCTACCGAGAGGGGATATTTGTAGTAAATGATACGTACAATGCAAACCCATTTTCTATGAGGGCGGCGATCGATTTCACAACTGGACTTCCACGTCGCAAAATATTTGTCTTGGGCGATATGCTGGAGTTGGGTGAACAATCTGCTGATATGCACAAGGAGATCGGCGATTATGCACGGGACCAGTGTGATGTATTACTTTCCTATGGCGAACAATCAAAAAGCTACCACGGGAAGCACTTTGATGATAAACAAGAGCTTGTTAGATATCTGATTAAAAATCTCAGAGGCGAAGAAGCAGTTTTGGTTAAGGCATCAAGGGCACTTCAGTTTGAACATATTGTGCAGGATTTACTACGCTTACTGTGATGAAGAACGATAATGAAATGAGAATCAGTAGAATGACAAATTTCAAATGTCAAAGTACAAATGTTCCGTTCCATAGGAACGAGAATCCACGCAATCAAAACGGGAAAATCCAAATGCCTAATGTCAAATTTCGTTATTGGGATTTCCCGACCCGTACCGTGTCGGGACGGGTTGAAATTAATCTGTTGAGGTAATATGTTATATTGGCTTTTATATCCTCTGAAAGACATTTTTGGCCCCTTTAGGCTCTTTGGCTATATAACATTCCGCAGCGCTTATGCTGCGGTAGTTGCGATACTCATTGTCCTTGTTTTTGGTAATCGATTTATTGCTTTTCTTAAGAAAAAATCTATCAAGCAGCAAATAAGGGATGTGGTCCCTGAGAGTCACAAGGCTAAACAGGGTACACCATCGATGGGCGGTCTAATTATCTTGGGGTCGATCATTATTGCTTCACTCCTTTTCTGTGACCTGACCAACCCCAATATCATAATCCTTTTGACTACTACCGTATGGTTTGGTATCTTGGGTTTTTTTGACGATTACATAAAAATCTACAAGAACAAGCCAAGAGGCTTGTCGATAAAAACAAAGCTCTTTTTTCAAATACTCTATGGTGTGGCATTAGGGTTGTATCTATATTTCTATGGTCCTGAAGGTTATGCCACGAAGACCAATCTGATATTTTTTAAGAACTATATCGTTAATTTGGCGATACTGTATCCACTGTTTGTCACGTTCGTTGTCGTGGGTTCGTCGAATGGTGTCAATTTCAGTGATGGGCTCGATGGACTGGCGATCGGTCTTATCGGTATCGCGGCGCTCGCCTATAGTGCTTTAGCTTATGCGGCTGGCCATGTAGGCATTAGCCAATACCTCAATATTATCTTTCTTGCCCAAGGTGGCGAAGTAACCGTGTTCTGTGCATCAATCCTTGGAGCGAGTTTTGGATTTCTTTGGTTCAATTCACATCCCGCGCAAGTCTTCATGGGTGACACGGGCGCTCTTAGCTTGGGCGCAATACTCGGTACCGCAGCGATTCTTATCAAGCAGGAAATACTTCTGATTATAGTGGGTGGTGTGTTTGTGATCGAGGCGGTATCAGTGATATTGCAGATAATATACTTCCGACGCACCGGTGGTAAGAGGTTATTTAAGATGGCTCCCCTGCACCATCATTTTGAACTAAGCGGGTTGCGTGAGCCTAAGATCGTCGTTCGCTTCTGGATTTTGGCAATAATCTTCATGATGATCGCTTTGTCTACATTAAAGATTCGATGATGAAGATACTTTTGTTGGGTCTTGGTCGAGCAAACCTTGCCGTCGCTGAATTCCTGATAAACCAGGGATGTGATTTGTACTTGTACGAGGAAAACATCAACATGATTTCAGATACTGCACGTGAGCTTATAGAAAAAGGTAATATCAAAAACTATCGCCGAAATAATTACGATTTAGCAGTTACATCACCAGGTTTTCCTGAGCAAAACGAAATCATAAAAAAGTTGCGCACCAAGGGAATACCGATAATCGATGAGATTGAATTCACCTACCAACAGCTTAACAAACCCAAAATCATTGCCGTGACCGGAACTAACGGCAAAAGCACTACGGCTTCGATCATCAGCAATATCCTGAGTTCTGCTAATGTAAGGAATTTTCTTGGCGGTAATATCTCCCCGGGCAGACCATTTTCAAGGTCTCTTTTCGCGGAAACTTTTGACTACTACATTTTGGAAATATCATCCTTTCAATTGACGAGGGTTGAGAAATTCCACCCCTACATCGCAGTACTTACAAATATCTCAAAGGATCATCTAAATTGGCATCGAAACTTTGAGGAATATCGAACTGCGAAATTGCGTATTTTCTTCAATCAAGAAAAATCAGACTATGCTGTTTTGAACAAAGATGATAGCAATATCAGACGATCGCTGAATGACATTAAGTCGCAAATTGTCTTTTTCGGTTCCAACGCGCACACTGGAGCCTGGTTCAACGGCATGTTCGCTTATGCACAGGAAAAACTATTCCCGGTTGAGAAACTTCGCTTGGAAGGTGAGCACAACAAGATGAACGCCTTGGCATCAATTGCGGTGGCAAAGATCCTTGGGATCGATAACAGTAAAATCGAGAAGGGATTGATGACTTTTGAGCCGTTACCCCATCGTCTCGAAGACATTGGTATAATACAAGGTGTAAGACATGTTAACAACTCAATGTGTACGAATGAAATTGCGGCAATTGCTTCGTTTAAAGCAATAGAAGGACCTAAGATTGTCATTGTTGGCGGTAAACAGAAAGGTGATAAAGCCGAGGATTACCTCTTAGTTTTGGTTAAGGAAGCCAAAGCGTGTGTTATACTTGGCGAAAACGCGGCGAACATTGCCAATTTCTTTGAAATGAAAGGATTTGCGGCTTTTACCGTTGCCAATAGTATGGATGATGCACTGGTAAAGGCTAGACAATTTGCTGCAGTGGGTGATACAATTCTACTGAACCCAGGTTTTGCTTCTTTTGACTACTTCACTAACTTTGCAGATCGAGGAGAGGCATTTAAAAATGCAGTCCAAAAGGATTGATCG
Organism: Candidatus Stahliibacteriota bacterium; assembly: GCA_030609135.1. Classification (GTDB taxonomy): domain Bacteria; phylum Hydrothermota; class Tepidihabitantia; order SM23-42; family SM23-42; genus JAUVZL01. The sequence goes on from JAUWCU010000038.1 coordinate 13,694, forward strand.
AACATTAGTATTCTGCTTGCTGGCGCTTGTTGTCCTTGGGGCAGTATTTGTGTACTCATCATCGTATTATCGCGCGATGCACCGTGGTGAGGATTCAATATTTTATCTGTTGGGTCACCTCAAGCGGCTTGCTATCGCGAGCATATTCTTTGCATTAGGTTTATTTTTTCCATATGAGATCATAAGAAAACTGATTTTTCCTATTTTTATTGTTATTGTTATTGTCTTATTTGCTACTCTATTAGCCGGGCGTGTTCAATACGGGGCACGACGTTCTATATCGTTACTCTCCTCATTTGGTCTCCAAATTTCTGAGTTCGTGCGGATTTGGCTTGTTTTCTTCCTGGCTCATTTCTTTGATTCTCATCGACAAACTGCAAATACTCGTTCGGGTATGCTGACCACCATTGTGCTTTGCTTTTTTGTTGTTCTACTGGTTGCAATTCAGCCATCGATTTCAATGGCGGTTATATGTGTTCTTGTGATTACGGCGATGCTTATTTATGGAAGTACGAAGTTAAAGTTAGTATTCCCAATCTTGGCGATTAGCCTGGTCATGCTTGCGATCTTTGTCCTTGTTTTTCCACATGCCAAATATCGGCTTACCGGTTTCATGACGAATCCAGTCTATCAGGTGCAGCAATCGCTTATTGCTATTGGTTCTGGTGGATTTTTTGGGAAGGGTCCTGGTGCCGGTTTGCAGAAGTTCCTATTTCTGCCACGCATACACAATGATTTCATATTTGCACACATTGCTGAGGAATTTGGTTTTCTTGGCAGTTTTGTTGTTTTCGTTCTTTATTGGCAGATCTTTTTCCGTGGTCTTTTCATTGCTGGTAACCTTGGCGATGATTTCACAAAATTGCTTGTCTTGGGGTTGAATACTTCGATATTCATTATTTTCCTCGTTCATGTTGGCGTTAGTATTGGACTTTTACCGCCGACCGGCGTACCGCTGCCATTTATTTCATTTGGTGGTTGGTCACTTGTGGCAAATCTGTTTGCCATGGGAGTGATTCTTCAAGCTTCAAGGAAGCGGGTTGTATGAAGGTGGTTATGCGGCGGGAACATTATCCGGGATACCGAGAAGCGAATTGCCGATATGGTTTTAAAGGAGACACTTAGTGTTTGGGAAAACTGAACATATTCATTTTGTGGGCATAGGCGGCATAGGGATGAGTGGTTTGGCTATTGTCATGCGTAATTTGAAATTCAAAGTTACTGGATCTGACCTTGTTCGTTCTGAGATAACGCACCTTCTGGAAAAGATGTCCATTAAGGTGATTTGTAAACATAGCAAGGAAAACATCTCAGGTGCGGATGTTGTGGTCTATTCCACCGCGATAAAAAGAGATAACCCTGAACTTGCTGAGGCGAGGAGGATAAATATTCCAACGATACATCGTGGTGAATTGCTTGCTGAATTAACAAGAATGAAAATCGCTATCTGTATTTCTGGTACCCATGGTAAGACAACGATAACATCGATTGTCGACGAAGTGTTGGAAAAGGGTGGATTGATGCCGACGACTGTTGTCGGTGGTATAATAAAAGGAAAGAGCCAGGCGAAGTTCGGTAAGGGTAATTATTTGGTGTGCGAAGCAGATGAATCGGATAAATCATTTCTGCGTCTTTATCCGTCATATGCGGTGATTTCTAATATTGAGGCTGAACATCTTGATCACTACAAAGATATGGATGAGATAAAAGAGCACTTCTGTTATTTCGCGAACCATGTACCGTTCTGGGGGTGCACATTCTTAGGCGTGGATTCACCGGGTAGCTTTGAGATAAAGGATAGCATTTATAGAAGGACGATAACTTATGGATTTAACGAAGGGGCTGAGTTCAGAGCCGAGAAAGTAACAAAGAGCAGTACTGGTTGCATGTTTAATGTCACATATCAGAATAAGCTGGTGGGCAGGTTTAAGATCAACCTGTTGGGCAACCATAATATTAATAATTCACTTGCTGGAATCGGCATTGGATTAGAGCTCGGTATTCCCGTAGTCAAGATAAAGAAGGCATTGAAGGAATTTGTTGGGGTCCATCGCCGTATTGAATATCTCGGTGAGGTCAAAGGCACGAAGATTTTTGACGATTATGGGCATCACCCAACAGAAATCGCCGTTACCCTGGAAACGATCCGTGCATACTTCCCACGCAACAGGATAATCTCGGTGTTTCAGCCGCATCGCTATACACGCACCTACCATCTTTTCGACAATTTTGCCTTCTCATTTCTCTATGCCGATCTTGTCATTGTGTCAAATATCTATGGGGCACATGAAATTCCTATCCCTGGGGTTAGTGGTGAGGCTTTAGCCAAAAGGATAAGTAAGGAGCAGGATAATGTTCATTTCATCGGCGCATTCGATGACATCGTGGATTTTCTGAGGAAAACAATCCAACGTCATGATATTATCGTGATCCAAGGCGCCGGAACTATTAACCAGTTGGCAAAAAGGTTGGTCAAAGAGTTGTCATGATAAACCCTTTTAGATCCATTGTTGGCGTAGACGTATTGGCAAATGAGTTACTAAGCAGGCATACATCCTTTCATATCGGCGGCAAGGCAAGATATTTAGTCAAGGTATATTCACAGCGTGCTTTGAAAAAGGTGCTCGATATCATAAGGAAGCAGAGAATAAGGTACTATGTAATCGGTAGTGGCACAAATGTGCTGGTGAGTGATGAGGGTTTTCCCGGTGTTATTATCAAGCTTTATGGTATTTTTCGAAGCATGAAAAAAAGGGGAGATATTTTCTACTGTGGCAGCGGTTTTTCAATTGAACACCTTTTGCAGAAAGCTAAAGGTTTGGGGTATGCAGGCGCTGAATTCCTCGCCGGTATCCCGGGCACGATAGGTGGTGCAATAAAAGGTAATGCTGGTGCCTTTGGTAAGTCAATGGCAGAGATCGTCATAGGTGTCACAGTGATTACTGACCGAATTATCATCAGCAGGTTGAGTAATCGAGAGATTAGATTCGGTTATCGTCAGACTAAGATCAAAGATGGAGTGGTAATTCTTTCGGCTGAGCTCAAACTGATCCGTAGAAAGCGTCGGGACATCACCACGGAGATTAGAAATAATCTGGCGTACCGCAAGCAGCGACAACCCAACGGGTATTCAGCAGGGTCATATTTCAAAAATATCAAGCCCTATGTAGCGGGTAAATTGATTGAAGATTGCGGTTTGAAGGGGTTGAGTGTAGGGGATGCTGAGATTAGCAGGAAACACGGTAACTTCATTATAAATCGTGGTCATGCCAAGGCTTCTGATGTGTTGGAATTAGCAGAAATAATAAAGAAAAAGGTGAAGAATATAAAAGGTATCATGCTTAAGGAGGAGGTAAAGTTATTAAAGTGATTGCTAGCGCAATAGTCATCGTAATAATGGTTATCGTCGTTCTACAGATGGCAAAGACAAGAGAGACTTACATAGGCCTTGAGCAAGTTATCCCTCAAGCGAGGATTATTTCACAGGAGGAGGGGATAGTCGAGTACAAAGGTATTGAATTTATGTTAGGGGTGCATGATTTAAAGAAAAGAAAGCATTTAATAGAATCATTGAACCTGCTTGAGCTTCAATGTCCATGTGTTGTTGACTTGAGGTTCAAGACACAGGTCGTTATCAGACAGGAGCCCGGTTTACATATTAAGAAAACGGGTTCTGGGAACATTCAATAAGGAGGAGATAATGCCAAAGAAAGAAAGGATTGTCGGCGTTGATCTTGGGACGACAAAAGTTGCTGCGATTATTGCTGAGGTAGATAACAATGACTTAAAGGTTGTTGGTGTAGGATCGACTGCATCGAACGGGCTGAAAAGGGGTGTGATAATAAATCTTGAGAAAGCAGTAGAGTCGATACAAAAGGCGGTTGAGGAGGCATCCCGCATGTCGGGGTTTAAGGTTGACGCCTGTTATGCTGGGATCTCCGGCTCCCATATTGAAAGCATAAATGCCCACGCAATGATTGCGGCATCGCGTGCTGGAGGTGTCATCACAAAACGCGACACGGAACGGGTAATCGAGCAGGCACAGGCAATTGCCTTACCGCTCGACCGTGAGATCATCCACGCGATACCTATTGAATATATAGTTGACAATGAGCGAGGTATAAAAGACCCGGTTGGCATGAGCGGTGTTAAGTTAGAAGCTGAGGTTCATATCGTAACCGCGGCAATAGCATCAGCTCAGAATATCTACACGGCGCTGGAAAGAGCTGGGTTAAAAGTCAAAGACCTTGTTCTTCAGCCGTTAGCGTCATCTTATGCGGTCCTGCAGCCTGATGAAATAGACCTCGGGGTTTGCCTTTTAGATATCGGCGGTGGAACTACTGATCTTGCCATATTCTATGATGGTGCAATCAGGCATACTGAGGTGATACCACTTGGTGGTGGGTACATAACAAATGACATCGCAATCGGTATACGGACACCATATAAGCAAGCAGAGACAATAAAGAAGAAGTACGCAACGCTTTCAATCACACCTGAAGAAAAGAAAGATGAAATCAAGGTCGCTGGCATTGGTGGACGTGAAGACCGTTTCATATCCAAGGAGAATTTGTACTCAATCGTCAGTCCGCGCGTTGAAGAAATTTTGATGATTACAAACAAAGCGGTGAAGAAAAGTGGTTTTGCAGATGTTCTTGCCGCTGGTGTTGTTATTACAGGCGGCACTGCACGGCTGCACGGATTGGCGAAAGTTGCCGAGGAAATCACAAATCTACCTGTGAAAATCGGTATTCCAAAGAAGATCGGTGGACTTACTGATATCATTCTCGATCCTATATACGCGACTGGGGTAGGTTTGGTCCTCTATGGTTATGAGAAAAAGAATCAGACGCTTATTAAAAAAACAAAGGGCGGCGGCGTGTTTGATGCCCTTAAGAAGCGTTTTGAAGACTGGTTTTCAAAATATTTTTAGCCCGTTCCAACGAGCGGAATGAGGCCAAGAAAAAGGAGGAAACATATGTTGGAATTGGTTCAGGAACCAAAGTACATAGCAAAGATAAAAATGATTGGTATAGGCGGTGCTGGTTGCAATACTATTAACTATGCTCAAGGTGTTGGTATTGATGGCGTTGAATGTATCGCGGTTAATACCGATGCACAGGTTCTTAAAATCAGCATGGCACCAGAAAAACTACAGATCGGACAGAACTTAACGCAGGGTCTTGGTGCCGGCGGTGACCCAGAACTCGGTCGCAAGGCAGCTGAGGAATCTCGTGAAGAGATCCGAAATGCAGTAAAAGATGCTGATATGGTATTCATTACTTGCGGTGAGGGTGGCGGAACTGGTACTGGAGCATCACCCCTGGTCGCTGAAGAGGCAAAGAATGCCGGTGCTTTGATAGTTGCGGTTGTAACCAAACCTTTTGAATACGAAGGTGTCTGGCGTATGACAAATGCTGATAAAGGGGTTGAAGAACTAAAGGAACATGTTGATACCTTAATCTGCATTCCGAATCAGAAACTCGTTGCCGTTTCACCAAAGGAACAATCAATAATCGAGGCATTTAAACTTGGTAACATGGTTCTTTTCAACGCGATAAAAGGTATTGCCGAGATGATTACGAAACCCGGTCTTATCAACTTGGATTTTGCCGATATTAGAACCGCGATGATTGAAAAAGGTACGGCAGTGATGGGTTTGGGCATAGCTGAGGGCGAAAATCGGGCGATACAGGCGGCTCAAGCTGCGATTTCTTCACCTTTGCTCGATGATATTTCCATTAAGGGCGCGCGCGGAGTGCTCATCAATATTACGGGCAGTGCTGATCTTACCCTTGCTGAGACTAATGAAGCGGCTTCACTCATCGTAGCGGAAACAGACGGTCAACCTAGAGTCATTACTGGCGTTGTCGTTGATGATACGCTTGGTGAAAAAGTCAAGGTTATGGTTGTGGCAACTGGGATAATAGAGAAGATCAATGAAGAAGCATTTGACATCTCGAGCAAAAGAGAGAACCTTGAGTTTCCTACATACAAGAGACGCGAAATCAAAAAAGACAGCAAAGAGAGGGTCCATAATGAGAATGATTTAGAAGTTCCCACATTCTTGAGGCGGCAGATAGACTAGAGAAGGTATTAGATTATCAGGTGATCAGGATGAAGAATATCAGAATATCAGTAGATCAGGATGATATATTTTCTTACTGATATCTTGTATTTTGATAACCACTATCTGATACCCTGATTTCCTGGTGTCCTTATAGATATGGGAGATGCTTTGAGTAAAGATAATTATGATCTTGTTATTATCGGTGCTGGTCCCGCTGGTCTAACCGCTGGTATCTACGGCGCACGAGCAGGTTTGCAAACTGTAATGCTGGAGCGGGCATTACCAGGCGGGCTTGCAGCAACTACTGATTACATAGAAAACTACCCTGGGTTTCCTGATGGAATCAAGGGTTTGGAGTTGACCGAGAAGATGAAAAAACAAGCCCAGCACTTTGGTGTAGAGATAATAGGAACTGAAGTTATCTCATTAGCAAAGAAGGAACACATTACGGTTGTCAAAACTAGTGCGCGGAGTTTTGAAGCAGTGGCGGTAATCATCGCGACGGGAACAGTTCCCAAGAAACTTAATATTCCGGGCGAAGACGAATTAAGGGGCAGAGGCGTATCATATTGTGCGACATGTGATGGTCCTTTATTCAAAGGCAGGCAGATTGCGGTTATCGGTTGTGGAAATTCAGGTCTTCAAGAAGGGAAGTTCCTGCTGAACTTTGCTCGGCACATAACTTTCATTGAATTCTTGCCTCACATGACGGCTGACAAGATACTACAGGATCGACTTAGTCAAGAGCCGAAAGTCAATTTTTTCCTTAATCATGAATTATTGAGTATTGACGGCAAGGAACGCGTTGAGGCAATTACGGTCAAGGATCGTGTAGTCAAGAACAAGAAGACTATAGAAGTAACTGGCGTCTTTATATATGCGGGATTGGTGCCTAAATCCGATTTTGTTAAAGGGATTGTAAAAATTGACAGTAAAGGTTTTATTGTCACTAGTGATAAATTGGAGACATCACTTCCCGGTGTTTTTGCAGCGGGCGATATTTGTGCCCAAGCAGTCAGACAGGTTGTTACGGCTTGTGCACAAGGTGCTGCGGCGGCAATAAATGCCTATCATTATATTGAATCTTTGAAAACATGAAGTTATTGTATTTGATTAAGTACTTTTTTGAATAGTTATTTTTTCGGTCTGTGCAGGGCCGGGCATGAGAAATTGCCCCGCACCTATACATAGGTGCGGGGCAATTTCAATTGATTGGCATTATTTTACTTAAGCCAGATGATTTTAGAAGTTGTGGTTTTGTCTTCGGCTTCGATTTTCACAAAGTAGACACCCTGTGCCAGAGACTTAAGGTCAAAGGTAAATTCACCTGAACCATTGAGCCGACCATAATCCTGGTGCACAACCAAACGACCCAGGGCATCATAGACCTTAACCTGAACCGGCGTCTCCTGAGCAAAACCATAAGCTACTTTGTACGGA
>JAUWCU010000168.1 GCA_030609135.1 Candidatus Stahliibacteriota bacterium
GATCGTGGGGCCAGGGAATGTGTATGTGACGGCCGCCAAGATGATGGTCAGGGACCATTGTGAGATCGATTTCCCTGCCGGGCCAAGTGAAGTGCTTATCATAGCCGATGACACGGCAGAGCCTGGATTCATTGCAGCCGATATGCTGGCCCAGGCCGAACACGACCCCAATGCCGTATCTGTACTGGTGACTACATCAGCGGATGTGGCAGGAAAGGTAGAGGCCAGCCTGCTGGAAATGGTAGAAACCGCAACCAGAAAGGAGATAATTGAACGATCACTTGGGAATGCTGCCGTACTTGTTGCAGATTCGATAGAAGATTGTATTGATTTTTCAAACCGGTTTGCGCCTGAACACCTGGAGGTCATGACTGCTGATGATGATAGGGTGCTTAAAGAAATTACCAATGCAGGCTCCATATTCCTTGGTCAGTATACCCCGGTGTCCGTAGGGGACTATGCATCAGGTACCAATCATGTACTGCCCACTGCCGGGTACGGCAGGATATATTCGGGGCTGAACGTGGACCACTTTATCAAGAAGTCTACTATCCAGAAGCTGAGCAGGGAAGGACTGGCCGGACTTGAAGGTACTATTACATCACTGGCCGAGGCCGAGGGGTTATATGCTCATGCCGAGGCCGTGAGAAAAAGGCTGGATTGATGTACCAAGACAGAAGTTGGTGTATCAAAACAGAACTTGATGTGTTCAATGAATTTTTGGTAGTGTCCTACAAATCATGACCTCTATATTAATTGAATTTGTTGATTTATGAAATAGTATTCATCAAGGAGGAAGGAACACGGATGCCACGGATTCAACGGATACGCACGGATTTATTTATTATCCGTGCACATCCGTGTCATCCATGTTCCATTACAATATTACTCTTAACCGATGACACATGAAATCCGTGTTCTAAATCATTTGCCCCCTTTTATACTTTGAGGGAGAGCGGATTGAAAGTAATATAATTTTTTAAAAAATGTTGCAGAGTCCAGGAGGTAAACCCATGATTTTCAAGAATCAGACATATAAAGATATCAGGTCATGAAATATAGGACACTACCTAAAATCGGGTGGTTATATTTTTCCGGATCACACCAGCATTGTGTGCTTTGCGTCCTCTGGAGTAAATTATTATAAACGGGAATACAACTGACCACTTTTTGCATCGCAAAGGACGCGAAGAATCCCAAAATATGAATGTATTACCATTTCTGCAAAGCGATGCGGGAGATACTATTTGTCTAACCCTGAAGGGGGAAAGGAATGCTGCTGGATTGGTGGGATGTTTGAGTTTTTACGGCCTTGGGACAAAATTCACTTATCCTGCCTTACGTGGCCAATGCGGTACAATGCCATCTATAATCTCAAGATATCCAATTCTCCTAACATTATGTGCAACATTCTTCAGTCGTGTTTCTGTAACCTTGCGTGCATCAAGTCTTTTCCTTAGAGGAGATCCAAATCTAGCCTTCACCATAGAATTAACCGTTTCCGATATCGAACGCATGTGATAGTGCTCTAACCACTCCTGTGGATATTCCCATATTGAATAAAGCATATCACTCCATCCTGCAAACCCCTTACTCCTAAAAGTTACATTGCTGCGAGGTAGAAAATAAGGAGTGATACCATTTGTCGATACCAGATCAGTAATCCAACGAATTCCATATATTCCATCTCCGAGAGCATTCATCATATTAGGATTGCATTGAAGAGTCTGCTCAAACACCTCAGGGAACATAGTAGTTTCTCCAATTGAATGGTCAGGGCTTATCGCCATGCCTGAAATCAGCTTATGTTGAACTCCAACCCCCATCACACAATAAGAAAACCCCATCTTCTTAGCCGTGCTTGCTATCGGAAAACAGTCGTGATTTTCAATAGCACATTCAGATTTTGTTTTCTTTTGGTTCTTTTTAGAACTCTGCTTTTGTCGTTTAGCAGCATAATTCTCCTTGTTTGAAGCAGAAAAACCAGTCCCATCAAACGAATAGGTCACCTCCTTGTCTTCCACGGTTTCATTGGTTATTTTTATGATTTCATCCAATATCTCATTTACAGCTTCCCGATCATAACCACGTTCTATCGTTTTGTACGAAAAGTGTCGATGTACACCTAATTTCTCTCGAAATAGGTACAGTAATCCTTCAGCGACTCTATTAGGCGAGCTGGTATATGCTTGCAATAATAGTATTTTGGCGATATCAGCCGGATCAGTTGGTGGCCTGCCCACACCTTGTTTTTTAGGTGGCGTTCTTTCTTTTATTCGTTTGTCAGCTTCATCAACAAGATCTCTTTGATCATTTAAGTAGTTGGAAAACTCCTTGATCTGAGCATAGTCATACAGATTCCAGTTGGTTTGGGGAGTTTCACGACTATTGTAGTCGAATTCACCATCACGAACCTGCTTTATGATTGTTCTGAGTTCTTCAGTACGAGATTTTGCGGGCATAATGTGATTACGAGCGCCAACTATTTAAATCTTGCGACCGTGTAAATATATATGAAAGGTATGCTTATAGCATTCACATTGCCTACTGGTAATGATAAAATAACCTCAAGTGCGTTCACAAAGGCATTGTACGGTCAGAAAACAAGCACTCACCATGGGAAATACGTCTACCGTAAACGTGGTATCCTGGATGATATCCCATATCGTAAGCTCATACGTGGGGTTTTTGTCATTCAAGATAAGGATAAAAAGCGGATTATAGATTTCTTAGAGCGATTTTCTGCCGAGTATTATGTCCGTGTGGTTGAGCTGACTGAAGAAGACTGCGAAATTATGGGACTGCAGATTGAGTAATTTTGTCCCAAGGCCGTTGATGAGAGACCGTTACATTACATGTTGGTACTATCAAACTAACCGCAGATGAACGCAGATAAACGCGGATACGCCACCTGAAAATCTGTGTTCATCTGTGTTTATCTGTGGTTTCATAATATTCACAAACACGAATTGTAACGGTCTCGTTAATGAAAATAATTGGTACATTAGAATGATCC
>JAUWCU010000160.1 GCA_030609135.1 Candidatus Stahliibacteriota bacterium
AACTAATTGTAATTTCGCAATCGCCTTCTTGATTTTCCCTTTTTCGCAGAGTCCAAGCGCCTCAGTGTATATTTTCTTGGTCTCTTTATCCATGAATAATTATAACGAAAGTTTATTGTTTGTCAATGCTGTGGTTTTCTGTAGGAAAAAAAACAGACTACTTTTTGAAAACAATATTTTTTAAAATAAAAACAGAAAATCTTAAGTACTGAAAAAAACACACAAAAAGTAGCCTGTCCCCTTTTCTTAAAATTGACCCCTTGACAAACAGGAAATTTTCATTATAATTAACCAAGTGATTGATTAAACCAATCGCCTGGTTTGAATTAAAAATGTGTTGGAGGTTTAAAATGATTAATAAACAAAAAGATGACGCTAAGAAAAGAATATTTGATGCTGCAGCCCGCCTTTTTGCACACAAAGGCTTTGCTGCTGTGAGCACAAGGGAGATTGCAAAGGAGGCAAATGTTAATAGTTCGATGCTATTTTATTACTTTGGAAAAAAGGTCGATATACTGAAAGCAATTATTAACGAATGCTATGATAAATATTATCAAATAATAGATAATATTGGTGATGAAATTACTCCTCTTCAGGAACGCGTACGATTAATGATCCGAAACCTTGTTGAATTTTTTAGAGCAAATACAGAAGTCGCCACAGTATCCTTTAATACATTTCCTGTTGATATTCCGGAAATTGTGGATCTTAAAATAAAATGGATCTCGGGACGACGAAAGGCAATGAATAAAATGTTTACTCAATTCGGCCTGGACACGAATGATCGCGTTCAAATGGGTGTTATGCGTGGTTTCTTAACTTCGGTTATTCTTGCACATTTCCAGAACGAGTATGCCTGGCAACACATTAAGCAAACACCTGATCAGTCAAAGTACACGAAGAAATTTATTAAACAAGAAGATGATGTGGAGTTAGACAACACTTTTTATAAAAGCTATTCAGAAACCCTTGCAAATGCCTATTTACATGGCTTGAATAGTATTACTGCCAAGAATAAAAAAAAGGAGATCCTTCGATGAACTTCTCTTAATATGTTTCGAGACTTTGTTTCGTTTCACTTCGATTTTAATTATTATAGCCCCGCCTTTTCTTCGAAAAAGCGGGATACTAAACCTCGCACCTATGTATAGGTATGGGGTTATGGAGGAAAAAATGAAAAAAATTATTACACTACTTATCATTATTGCAGGATTCACAGGTCTAAATGCCTTAGAACCTGCTAATAATTCAACATTTGATTCTATTGGGCATATGCCCGAAATCGTGGTTACAGCACCACGATATGAAAATGAAGACGATGCATGGAGCGGCTTGATGCCTGAAATCATTGCTACTGCGCCAAGATATGATGCATACAGTGGTCTGACAGATACAATATACGTTACTGCATCTCGATATGAGGATACAGACATTGGTCATATAACTATGATCGGACAAACAAAACCAAATACACCGGGGTCTAATAATAAGCTGTTTCAGCCTGGTATGAATAATCTGGACAATAATCAATCATTCAGTGGAGATATCAACTCTATTATTTGCCTGGTGATGATGAGTCTTATTATCGGGTTATTTATGCTGCTCTACTACCTGCGTAAAAAGCGCAGACCAGCAAAGGTTGTGTGTTACTGCGAAAAACGAATTAGATAAGGGAACAGGCTACCTTTTGAGCCTGTCCCCTTTTCTCGAAGAATAGTCTTGACAACCAAGAATAGTTGCGTAAAATTATTACTGTGACTATATTCTACAATACCGTATTGAAAAGAATCACCCCGCTGGTTGTCTTCCTGCTTTTCTTTGGCATCACGGCATGTATTATCAAGACTCAAATCAACCATCACCGAGAACTTATCTATCAGCATACAAATACGGTGGCAGAACAAGTGAGTATCCGATTAGAAGAGTTCGTGGAAACACATCTGTCTGCCCTGGAGGTGCTGGGCAAACGCTGGGTTCAACGCCCTGATTTTACCAAAGCTCGTTTTGTTCAATTCGCCGAACTCTACTACATTAATTATCCGGGTTATTATGCCATAAACTGGGTCGACCCCAAAGGCGTTATCCGCTGGGTGTATCCTGAAGAACCAAATCTCAAGGCAATAGGTATGGATATACATAATCATCCAAATCCCAAATGTCGGGAGTCTTTTGCCCGGGTCGAAAAGACACGAAAATACGGTATTACACCCTGCATGGAACTTTTCCAGGGTGGTCAGGGGTTTGCTGTAGACTGGCCATTAATTCACAACGAGACGCTTCAGGGTTACCTAAATGGTGTTTTTCTAGTCAAACCTTTGATTGAAACATGTCTGGCAAGGGGTGTATTTGAGGATTTCTTGGTGGCAATCTACGAAGGTGAAAACCTCATCTTCCAGTACGTAATTGCCGACGAAGAAAATGAGGATGCAATCTTGTTTGTAGAAAAAGAAGTCCATTTGCGCGAGAAAACCTGGCAGCTCAAGGTATGGCCTAAACCGAAGATAATGCACGACGTATCCCTGGTTGCTCATTTACCACTGCTTCTTTTTGGCTTACTGGTCTCGATCACTATGGGCCTTCTCATCCACTTTTTGATACGTGAGGTTGACCTATATCGACAAGCGCTGAATGAATGTGCGCGTTCACAAAATTCCCTGGTCGAAAGTGAAAATCGCTACCGTACGATGATTGAAAATGCCAATGATATGATCTGGATGTTAGATACCCAGGGTAAAATGACATTCTTTAACCGTCAATCAGAAATAGTCAGCGGTCATAAATTCGAAGACTGGAAGGGAAAAACTTTTGCACCTCTTATTTATCCTGATGATTTAGGTGTGGTCAATGAGGTCTTTCAAAAAACCTTGTCCGGTGAACCTCAGCAGTACAGAGTACGAGTAACCACAAAGAATGGCGACACTGTTGTTCTGTCAATCAATACGGCGCCAATGTACGATGGAAATAAAATTGTGGGGACCGTGAGTTTCGGACGTAATATTACTGCACGCGTACAAGCAGAAAAAAAATTACAGAAGAGCCTTGAGCGGTACAAGAAAATCATTGAGGGTATTGTACATGCAATGGCTCGGGCTGTTGAGATGAAAGATCCTTATACAGCCGGGCACCAACGCAGAGTCGCCAAACTCGCCTGTGCTATCGCTCAAGAGATGGGTTTTGAAAAGAAACAAATTGAGGGAATCCGCATAGCTGCCATGCTCCATGATATCGGCAAAATACTCACTCCCTCTGAGATCCTCAACAAACCGGGTAGCTTGACTGATACTGAAATGAGGGAAATTAAGATTCATCCAAAAATTGCTTTCAACATACTGAAATCAATAGATTTCGACTGGCCAATTGCTGACATCATATATCAGCATCACGAGAGAATTGATAAAAGCGGTTATCCTTCCCGATTAGATGGCGAGGAAATTATGCTTGAGGCAAAAATCGTTGCCGTATCCGATGTTGTCGAAGCGATGTGTTCTGCGCGTCCTTACCGACCAGCCTACAGTATTGAAAAAGCACTTCAGGAGATTGAAAAAAACACAGGAGTTCTTTACGACGTTGATGTGGTAAAAATCTGTATAATACTTTTCACTAAAAAAAACTTTTCATTCGACTGATCAGGTAAATAAAGATATATACCGATACATATCTTCTCCTTATTTTAACCAGATGACCTTTCGCGTGCTTGTGTGATCATCAGATATAATTTTTACAAAGTAGACACCCTGGGCCAAAGACTTAAGGTCAAAGGTGAATTCACCTAAGCCATCGAGCCGACCATAATCCTGGTGCACAACCAAACGACCCAAGGCATCATAGACCTTAACCTGAACCGGCGTCTCCTGAGCAAAACCATAAGCTACTTTGTACGGACGACCACACGAAATCACCGGATACAAACGAATACCAGTAACCTGTGCACTTGCCGGAACCTCTTCAATACCGGGCCAGTCCCAATAACGATTATATGCAGTATCAGCATTCACCTGTAAATCAGTTAAGTTGTCACCACCGATAACTGCAAACGACACAACCTTAGCAGCACCAGGAGCAAGCGTAAACGGACCGGATGAATTGCACGTTGACCAGTCATACGGACGATTCGATGAGGCATTCTGTATAGTACCATCCATAAACTGAATCTGAAT
>JAUWCU010000101.1 GCA_030609135.1 Candidatus Stahliibacteriota bacterium
TCAGTTTCGTATACAACGTGAGTAGTTTGTAGACCATCAATAGCTAATGCTGGACATGGTGATGATTCATAGACCCATATGGTATCTAATTGTACATAGTTGAATACAGGGACAGTGTCAAAGGCATAAAGATTACCATACCACACTGCAAAACGATGAATGTATTCTTGTCCCATCGGCGACATCCATGTTACATGTATGGTATCTTGAGAATCGATACTAGCTGAAGGTGCAGGAATTGCATATTCTGGGATACCAATATAGACTGAGTCAACCGACATAAGGAGAGTTGGGGTTGTCCAGTGGTTATTTATAAACTTTGTGTAGTAAAGTTGTGCACTGCCAAAACCACTCGGTCCTACCCAACGCCCAAAGAGACAACAAGGATTATCCCCGGAATCCAGGACCAATGTTGGAAATTGCCCTTGTCCAATCACCTGACTCTGGCTCCAGGTCACACCTTCATCTGAACTTGAAACACACTTCACATTACCTTCTGAAGAAAAGGCAAGAAGGAGTTCATAGCCACGTCCACGATACAAATAACGAATAATTCTTGTGGCGTTATTATATCCAGTACCTATAGGATTATCTACTTCTTCATATAGGGCAAGCCTTACTAACACTGAATCTGAAAGCTCACTCTCATTGGAAGCTGAATCCATTGCTGTTACTGCATACCAGTATGACTTTCCAATTTCTACATTTGTATCAGTAAAATTAGTGTCCAGGGTAGGGAATGGCGCGCCGATTTTAACAAAAGAAGATTCAGGATAATCAAATTTTCTATAGATAAAATATTTATATAAATCTGGTTCGATATTCTTCAACCAGGTCAGCACCACGCCTGGAATACCAGGATCATAATTTGCCTGAAGACCAACTGGCGCGGCTGGCACATCCCATAGGATACGATGATGCAAGACAATTTGATTCAGCCCGAATTGATGGTCATAATGATATTTCCCCCAGCCCTTTAAAAAATCATGAATTGTCCAGCAATGATGACCAAGCCACTCGTAATTATCAGAGATATTCCAGATTTCATCAAAGTCCATTGTTAAGGAATCAGCCAGGGCAGTATCGGGGAACCAAACACCATTTAGAGAATCCGGATAAGAAGGATAAGGGATTTCATCGGTGGCATCGTAAATATCCCATAAAGCACCACAAACCGCCCCCTCACAATAAGGACCACCTTCAAAAGAATCTGCTGGACTGGGGAAGGGCGGAATGACACGGAAATCCCAGGGGTTCTCAATGTTAAAATAAGCAGTAGTATCATTCGGATCACCAATCATGCCACGAGTATCTATTATATAATTATTCCCTGTTACAACTCCAGCGAACATAGTTGGCCAACCCTCGCCATAGCCAATACCGGTATCAGCAGGGTAGGATTTAAACCAATAGTGGGAACCCATCGCTGGTGGTATCGCTGCACATCGATGCATTACATGATGGCCATATTCGTGAAGCAGAAAAAGATCATCCCATTCATCAGTATAATAACTATTTGTTTGCCCAGTCGTATCACCTGAGATGAATATTGAATCCGGATTCGTTAATATCGTATCACCCTTGAAGTATGTTTTGAGTGTACATCCTGGCTGCCATCGTGCTACAACTTTATAGATTGTATCTGGCGATGTGTAGGCATTATTTACTAAATAGTCATAACCTTTTAATAACTGGTCATAGATATTTGCCGCACCGCTTCTCGGTTGATGATTAATAGGCCAGAGATAACCGTCAGCCCAATGTTCTGCGCAATATTGTCGTGCCAAAATCATAATAGCTTGTATTTACGAAATCCACATCCCAGCGATAACGCCAGGTTTGAGAATCTTCAGGAGAAGGAATCCAGGTAAATTTTATCGTGTCAGAAATTGCCTTTACTCGATTAAAACCACTTGGACCAGGAGGAACACTCGGACCCCTCAAAAACACCACCGGCATAAAACGTGCATCGGGTAGAACGACGCCTCCAACGGTATATGTAAATTGCCCATTGTTATCAGTAAGTGCTGGTCCTACAAAATGACCTCCTGTTCCAGACCAATAACACCAAAAATACAACTTAGCAAACCTTAATGGCATATCCACAGTAGTAGTGTCCAGGCCAATATCTTTATCGATAAAATGTTTTTTGTATTTGACTGTTCCGGTCAGTGTAACATCAGTCTTTTGCCGCGAAGTAGCATCAGAGCCAGCACTATAACCAACATCACCACCCCCATCGCGACGAAAAAAGTTTATCCTACCTTTTTCTTTTGCCTCTTCAACTACTTTATCCACTGCGTCCCATTTCGAAAGACCCTGCTTTTTCATCAACTTTCTTGCTCTCATTAATATCGGGACAGCGTCTTTTTTCTTACTAATTCCATAGCGCACCAGCATTTCTACCTCTACATCATGTAACATTTCTAACGTCTCTTCATCAGTAAGTGTAGCATCAAATTGTTTAAGTGAGTCTATTTGTGCTCGAAGCCCCTTTGCTTCTGCTTCAGAACGAGCACCACCACTAAAATCATGAGCACCGGCAACAATATCATAAGTATATTCAGGTGATAAAGGAGGTTTTGGACGACGACTCCAATATTCTTTATATGAAACAAATGTATTTGTTAAAGTATCGAAATAAAGAGTAAAATTAAGATATGCCAGATCGCCCCAAGACAATCTGTATTCTCCTGGACCAAAACCGGCCCTCGCTATTACGAACACGCCTCCAGACGGTCGGTAGAATTTCATCTGTGTTTTAAAGGTCTTTGTTTCACCTTTTTTAATGGAAGTTCTAAGGGTCTCTTTACTAATAATCTTTGCATTTCCCGTAGGATGAAAGCTTATATGTAGATTATTAGTAGAAACATCAATACCTGATGTAACTTCAAGAATAATATCTACTATCTCTCCTTCTTTAGGTTCTGTAGGACTAAAAGAAAGTTTACTTGAACCGGGTAAAGGTATAGTTACATCACTATGCCTCTGGGCGATTAACAACCCAGTTATTATCATTAAAACAAATAAAACTTTTTTGGCCATTGTTCCTCCTATGTTATTCTGAAATTTGCATATATTATACAGATTTCTTTATCCTGAAGACAATGATAAGAACCACTGCTGTAGCAAGAATTATTACTAATACCATCGCGACGAAAAAAGTTTATCCTACCTTTTTCTTTTGCCTCTTCAACTACTTTATCCACTGCGTCCCACTTGGAAAGGTTTTGTTCTTTCATCAGCTTTCTTGCTTTTATTAATATTGGCACTGCCTCTTCTTTCTCAGCAATTCCATAGTGCACGAGCATTTCTACCTCTTAAGTCTCATTAATCCCTTTTCCAATTACACATGTACATCATAATGAAAATTTTTATTGTGTCAATAGTCCGATTTCAATCAAAAATAATCTTCCCAAAAGAAACTGTTTACTCAGGGACAGGCGGGATAAATATCGGTGAAACAGAGACAGAGAATGATATACTAAGAACTATGCACTAAGCAGTAAGCACTTAATTACCAATAACCTAATAACTCAATAACTCAAAGCTCGGTGATTCATTGACACAACTCAGTTTTTCATTATAATACTTAGTACTTAATACAACAAGGAGGATAAATTGAGCAAAATTACGCTTAGTGTAATTAAGGCAGATGTTGGTGGTTTTGTGGGACATTCAAGCATGCATCCAAACCTAATAACCAAAGCGATCCAGATACTCGACGAACACAAGTCCAAAGGTTTGCTTGTCGACTTCCATGTTTCCCACTGCGGTGATGATCTCGAACTCATCATGAGCCACCGGCTCGGTAATGACTCAACAGAAATACATAAAATGGCATGGGATCTATTTGTTGAATGCACCAATGTTGCCAAGGAGTTGAAACTATACGGCGCTGGACAAGACTTACTCGCTGATGCGTTTTCCGGTAATGTAAAGGGTATGGGTCCAGGCTGTGCAGAAATGACTATTGAAGAACGAAAAAGCGAACCGGTGATAATTTTTGCCGCTGACAAAACATCTCCTGGTGCCTGGAACATGCCATTATATAAGATGTTTGCTGATCCCTTTAATACAATCGGTCTGGTAATCGATCCATCGATGCACGAAGGTTTTACGTTTGACGTCCTCGATATCTTTGAGAACAAAACAGTTAAGCTAAATTCACCGGAGGATATCTATGACCTCTTATGTCTAATCGGCGCATCAGAACACTATATCTTAAAAGGGATCTACAAGAAAAGTGGTGAAATAGCAGCCGCAACGTCCACGCAAAAACTCAACCTGATGGCTGGACGCTACGTTGGTAAAGATGATCCGGTAATGATCATCAGGTGTCAGAGCGGTTTTCCTGCGGTCGGTGAAGTGCTCGAACCATTTGCCATGCCGTACATGGTTGCGGGTTGGATGCGCGGCTCACACTGGGGCCCATTCATGCCGGTTTCTGTAGAAGATGCTAACCCAACGCGTTTTGACGGACCACCGAGAGTCATTGCCCTTGGTTTTCAGATAGCGAACGGTACGTTTATCGGACCACGCGATATGTTTGCTGACCCAAGCTATGATCTCGCACGACAGCAGGCAAATGAGGTTGCTAATTATATTCGCCGCCACGGACCATTTGAGCCCCAACGTCTCCCGCTTTCAGACATGGAATATACAACCCTGCCCGGTGTTCTTGAGAAACTAAAAGATCGATTTAAGTAGGGTTTCTGATAAGTAACCTCAGCGCACTTGCGCTCATCCTCTTGAGTCAACTCGGTAACCCTGGAACAACCGGCTACACCTTTGTCAAACTGGGCATTGGTACCAGACCAGTCGCTATGGGCAACGCGTTCACGGCGCTAAGTGATGATGCTAATGCAGTATTCTGGAACCCTTCGGGTCTCGGTATTACGGGTTCCTACTTTGTTTCGGGTATGGCGATGAAGCACCTCGCCTACTTCAATTACTATAACCTGACCTCAGCTATCCCCCTTGGTAAAATCGGCGCCTTGGGCTTTGGTATGTCATATTTAACAGGTACTGATATTGAATACTCAGAGCGGGGTGAAGAACTCGGTGAATTTCGCAATTCAGATATGCTTTTGAATATAGGGTATGGTAAAACAGTAGGCCGAAAAAAAATGATGTCCTTTGGCGGTGCCGCCAAAATCGTGCGGAGTCAGCTGTACACATACAGCGCCTATGGCGTGCTCGCTGACCTTGGATTGATTTTCCATCCCTATAAATATCTATACTTTGGTTCGGTCGTGAAAAATCTTGGTTCGCCGAGAAAGTTCATTGAAAAGTGGGAGTACCCGCCGGTTAATTTCCGTCAGGGTGTTGCTTTAAAATTTCCGTTTTGGGAAAATCAGTTCACCTTGAGTTTTGATTATTCGCTTTACCTTGATTATTCACTTGCCCTAGATATCAAACCAACTTTTTCACTTGGCGGCGAGTTGCGTATCCGCGCGCCAAAATTCATGGCAACACTGGGTCAAGATAAAATATCTGGTTTTTCCTTGATGGGCGGCTATCAATCGGGCTATGTATCTGGTCCATGGTCAGGTCTTTCTTTCGGGTTTTCGCTTGAGCTAATAATTGCGCCGGACCTATACTTTGATATCGGTGCCCTGCTTCTTTCATACGGCTATTTAGGCTCATCTGAGCGGATTTCATTAGGATTGAATTACGTACCCACGAAAGGGGGCTCCAAGAAGTAGAATAATCACCACGGGCATTCCAAATAACAAAACCATCGGCTCCACCGGCAAGGGATCCATAAAATTGAGCAGAAAGATATTCTCCGTCAAAACTCTGTGTTCGCAAATCAAACCCCTGGACAAAAGGTATGATTCTCACATGGATCGGCAGTTTCTCTTTCGCCTTTCTTACTGAATCAAAATAGATCCAGTAATTGCGCCAATATTCATCCTCCTCGCTTTTAAAACTCCTGCCAAAATGGGAAGGGTAGAGCATGGGATACAAAACATCAATATATTCACCCATCTTTTCAATATCCTGACCTTCTTTTTTCAGGCTATACCAAACTGCAAAACCGAAACAGCAAACCCCAATCTCGACATCGTCACCAAGACTGTCTTTTACACTCTTTAAGAAATCCAGGATCGGTGTATAGCGTGAACCCTGGATGTCAGTTAGCTTAATGCGCGCAAGGTCACCATCAGTGGGAAAACGTATATAATCAAAGGCGATTGATTTAAAACCCAACTGTGCTATTTCCTCAGTTATCGACAATAAATAGCCTCTGACTTCTTTCTTGTAGGGGTTTGTCCAGGCAAGACCCTTGCTGTCCAACCAGACTTCACCGCTGTCATTGAGAATAGCATAATCATTGTTTGACGCCAGATATTCATCACGAAAGCAGACAACCCGGGCAATGACTTTCACATCGTGCTGCGCGGCATTCTCCATCAGGTAATCCAGATCAATGTATTGCTTTACCGCATTGATTTGCTTAGCCTTTTCAAGGTCTGAACTATAAGCCAGAAACCCGTAATCACTTTTGAAATCAATAACAATGGTATTGATCAACCCTGAATCCGCTTTATTGAACACCTTCTCAAGATAGGCTTTCTTACTTGCCTGATAAGGGTTAATATAGACCCCACGCACTACATGCTCAGGATTAGTGCTAAATATGTTGAAGAGGACAAGTATTACACAAAGGTTCATTTTTCTTGCACCTGGTTTTGCCAAGTCTTACAAGGAGCGCATGAAGTTCGTTGTATATCTTGCTCCTCCTTGGCAGGCTGTGCTCAAAGAGCAGGCGGATTTCATCGTACGGATCATCATAAAGGAAGTAGTTGTGACGCGAAAATATCCGGCGTGTATATGCATCAACAACAAACACTGGTCGGCCAAGCGCATATAAGAGTATCGAATCAGCTGTTTCCTTACCAACCCCTTTTATGGTTAGCAATTCGTCCCTCAGTGACCCGAGGTTTCTTTTCTTCATCTTTTTCACATTGGCCTGGTACCTGGCAACAAAATAATCACATAAAGCGAGCAGCCTTTGACCCTTCAACCTGTAAAAGCCAGACGGTTTTATCAGGTGTGGTACTTTGCTCTTATTACTGAGTAGCTTCCTGGGATCAAGGAACCCTGCACGTTTGATATTATCGATCGCCTTGCTGACATTTAACCAATTGGTATTCTGGGTAAGAACTGCACCGACCATCACTTCAAAAGGAGTATCACCTGGCCACCATCCCTGGGGTCCGAATGACTTTAAAAGGGTATTATAAACTTTGGTGAGGTATTTGGAAAACGGTGGATGAATGGGGTCAAATCTCGACATTGGACATTCCCCTTAACCTTTTTTCTGAATTGCCACAGCTGATTTTCTGCACGTATCTATATCCAATCTCGACAGGCTGACCGAGAATAAGGAGTAGGGCCTGTCTGCGTGCGAACGCACAGGCAGGCGTTTACGCCCGCCCCGTTAAATAAACTTTTAGGAAAAGTATGAGCATCCCTATTACGCAATTTAACAGGGCCCGTCAAAAACTGCCGAAATTTCAAGAAATTTAACAAGCCTGAAGGCTCTACTCCAATAAATTTCGGCGTTCTCGGTCAGCCTATCGAGATTTGACCCCAAAAACTTTAAGTTATTCCACTTCGTAGTTAATAAGATCGAAAACTCCGTCGTTATCCTCAAAGCGAACCAAACCGATATCCGGTGCATAGGCTTCAATCACATCAATCGTGTCAGTAATCACTGTATCCGGCAAGATAACTATTTCTACGTTCTTTAGTGCAATAGTATATACATCGCCATAGCCACCAACACTTTCAAAACCTGAGATACTGCCTATAGTATAGAACTTTGCTTTTATCCAAGCACCAGATATAAATATCGAGTCGACAAGAGAATCTTGCCAGGCATTCCCATTAACGAGTGGTAGTTCAATACGTTTGATAAAATCTTCGACAACCGTATAATCCTCACCCCCGAAATTATGGATGATCTTTATATATTGAGAAATCGCGTTTGGTTTCTTGAGCAGATATTTTGGATAACCGCCAAAACTAACCGTGAAACATTCTATCTGCAAAAGCGTATCAACCGCCTCAACTTCAACCATCATCGTATCCTGAGTACTTGCCAGTTGCCACCAGTTACCTTCTCGGTATTGGAAATAATCACTCGCGGCACGCTGAATGATATTGTCTTCACAAGCGGCAAAGAGTAAGATAAACAAAATGCCGGTTCTCACCAAGGTTTTAGAACTCATAGCCTACCCCCAGTTTTGCGCCAACAAATCCAGCATGAGTCTTTAGATCAGTTATCCCCTCATAATAGAATTTTGGGTACAAACGCAGTTTCTCAACGTGGATGTTTATAAGAAAACCCAGGGTGTAGTTGAGTCCATACCCTGATTCCTTGCTGGAACCAAGCTTGCGCCGTGCATATTCAGGACCGAATTCGATGACTGGAGAAAACAGCCAACTATTCTTCGCTAAACCAATGGACAAGCCATAAAAGTACAGACTATAAGCTGAATTCTCAACTGAGAAATAGGATGTTCGAGCACCTATACACATGTCTGCAAACCGGAAATGGCGATTAATATATAGTGAAAATGCAGCGCCTGAATTCAAATCTTTAAACCCGACCCCTGGTATATTGTAACCACCCTCAAAGCCCACTGATAGGGCAATTAGAAAAATTAGCATGTCTAATAATATATGTATTGATTTGGATGTCAAGCCCCTTTTGAGAATGAGAAACGGAGTAGCGGTGTGTCGGAGCAACAGATACAAGATACTAATCGTACTCGTGTTTGGTCCCGCAAAGCGGGATCCTCGATTTATCCCGCTTCGTATTAAGATTTTATAAATAGAATTGCGGGATTTACCGATCATTATATGTATCAACATGAAAAATCGGGATAAATCGTATTCCCTATAATCCAATATTACGAATATGAACAATGAATACGGTTCCAATTTCTTGGTTCTTGGAGCTTGGGATTTGGGGGTTTTCTTCTGTACTGGTTGACTTGCTCACATTGACGAATATAATTCTCCATGAAAGCAATTATTTTGGAAAAACAACAACCTTTAGAAAAACACCCTTTAAAAATGCTTGAAGTTCCAATACCTGAACCTGGTCCGAGCGACATACGTATAAAAATCAATATTTGCGGCGCCTGCCGG
>JAUWCU010000094.1 GCA_030609135.1 Candidatus Stahliibacteriota bacterium
GAATCTCGATAAAGTGAGACTCTGAAATAAACCTGTCCTGGTCCTGAATTAAGTTCAGGACAGGTCAGGATTCAGAGTGACAATAGTGTAACATGCTAACGAAATCCACTGAAACTATTATATGTTCTCCTTAGTAACTAACGTTTTGAAAACATCAAGGAACAAAACATATCGCAATTGACTCAATACGAAATATAATTATAATAGCAAAGAGTATTTCAATGATCGAAAAAGCAATCGAGATTCTAAAATCAGCAAAATCACTGTTCACTCTCACTGGTGCTGGCATCTCAGCAGAAAGTGGCATTCCAACATTCCGTGGTGCCGATGGTTTATGGAAAAATTATTCAGCAACTGACTTAGCAACACCTCAAGCCTTCAGGAAAAACCCGAAAATGGTCTGGGAGTGGTATCATTGGCGCCAGGGTATCATTTCAAAAGCTGAACCTAACCCTGCTCACTATGCATTAGTTGCCCTGGAAAAAAAGATGGAACGTTTTCTCTTGCTAACCCAGAATGTCGATAACCTTCATCGGCGCGCTGGTTCAAAAAATATCTTGGAACTTCACGGCAATATTTTTAGAACACGCTGCTTAGCATGTGGTGAAATAGCTGACTACGAAAAGCCGCCTAAACCAGCAAATAGTACATTGCCCAAATGCACGTGTGGCGGTTTACTCAGACCTGATGTAATCTGGTTTGGCGAAGCAATACCCCAGAATATCTGGCAGAATTCCCTGGATTTTTTGAGTCAAGCTGACGCTGCACTGATCTGTGGAACATCAGGTACTGTATGGCCTGCCGCGGCAATCCCGGAGATCGCCCAGCACAGCGATACAAAGATTATCGAAATTAACCTCGAACCAACACCGGTCAGCTCAATTGTCGACGTATCAATCCAGGATAAAGCAGGTGAAATACTGCCAAAAATAGTAGCCGCACTTAGTCAATGACTCTCACAATCTGGTAATTACCAGACTGTGAGAGTGAAATTTTGGTAACAGTTTAGCTATCCTAAAATTGTAGTAGCCTGATTTATCAGGCGTTGCAATAACGAAGTTATTGCACTAAAAGAAACCCAATTCACCCTGTTGGATAATGAATATCCTACAGAGTTTATTTTAGCTTGACTACCTTTTGTACAGCTTTGCTGTTAGTTATTACAAAATATATGCCGGGCTTGAGTTTATCCGAACTAACTGCTCGACCCATAACATCATAGACTATGACTTTACTTCTATTATCCAGTATCAAGGGACCTGATATTATCGAGGGCAGTATATAGGAAATCTCTTTTGTGATTTCCTCATCTATGCCGATTTCAATATCTATATTACCGTAAATATCAGAATCATCATGATACTCACCCCAAACAAAAAGGTAATTATCAAGCCCTGCTGCCACGACTGGATATTCTTTACTATATGACGTATCTTGCGATATTCGAAACTGTTCGCCTACTGGAAACCCTGCAGTCGATACGAGTTGCCCGTAGACATCATAAGAACCTTGACTCCATACCACAATAAAATTTGTACCGTCGTAATCAATATCAGGGTTTGATTGAATCATTGGCCCATCAGCGATTAGTATCTTGTTACCTATCAGCTGTCCCTGGGACGAAACCAGTTGTCCGTATACATCCAAACTAATACCTGTGGTGCAAAAATCCGCATAAACAATTAAGTAGACTCCATTACCAAACGCGATCTTAGGTTCTGTTGAGGTCGCAGCAATTCGAGCAATTGTAAAAACTGTATCTTCAGGTTGCGCTGAATTGTTGACAAACCGCCCCTGTACACCCAGGAACTCTTCACTCCACACCACGAGAGACCGCGAACCATCGAAGATGATATCAGGGTGGGCATCACCTTCACTGACTTGAATGCCAGAATCAATGACTGCACCTTGGGGCGTCACTCTGGCAACAACGATTCCAGGCGACCGATCATAGGCCGGATCTGACCAAACAACAAGGAAATTTTCTCCATTGAAAACCACTGCCGGATCAATCTGTCCGCCTGGGTTATTGCAGATTATAAACGAACCCAAGGTATCCAAGTCTGGAGTGACACGCACTCCAAAAATATCCGCCATACTTCAGCAACTGTCCTGCACCACAACAAGGATATTCTCACTGCCAAACCCGACCGATGCTTTGATTGTACGATCCCGTATTAAAACCTTTCCATCAGGATCGAGTACTGTACCGTCATTTGCCACGCGAGCACCAAATATTGATCGGTCTGGCGAATAGTAACGCAAATCTGTCCAGAACACATAATACTGGCCATTGGCAAAGCCCACGACTGAGTAGTGTTGGGACAAATATGCTGTACTTATTGGAAAATCAGCATTAATGAAAACAAGTAGCAAACTCAGAATCATGATGCTCTGGGCAGTTGAGAATACCTCAGGACTTCCTTTAGTATTTCATCGGTTTCTTTGGCTGCTTCTTCATCAATAGGGTTTATTGCGAAACCAGCGTGGATCATAACATACTCGCCGACCTTTATTTCGGGAACAAGAACTACTGAGATCTCTCGTCGTACACCCATAATCTCGGCAACTGCCAGATTATCCTTTTTTATCTCTTCTATTTTTCCGACAACCCCTAAACACATACTTTAAGCTCCAAATCCCAAGAACCAAATCCCAAGAACCAAGTCCCAAGAACCAAACACCAAACACCAAACTCCAAATCCCACCCGCATTACGCTCTACGCTCTACGCTATTCGCGTAAATCACTTGTCCATAAGAAATACAGCCGTCATTAGTGGGCAATTTGTGGTGAAAATAGACTTCAAAACCAGCCTTTTCAAATTTTGCAATCATCAAATTCAGTAAATATCGGTTTTGAAAAACTCCACCACTAAAACATACTTTGTTCACTTTATACAGTGTACTCAGTTTTTCTGTCACATCAAGAGAAAATGTAGCAACCGTGTTGTGGAACTTGGCCGCGATAACCGAATTTGGAATCCCTTTCTCAATATCTTTGACTATGGCGCCGAGCATCGGCTCGATTTTGATAACCAAAGGTTCGGTTAATTCAAGCACATAGGGATAACCAGCACTGACGCCTGGACGAACAATGTATTCGAGATTTATTGCCGCTTCTGCTTCATAGGTTATCTCTTGAATAAGACCTAACATCGCGGCAACGCAATCGAAAAGACGACCCATACTTGATGTATAAACTACGCTACGATTTTGATCTACCATCCGGGTAATCATTTTGATTTCTCGTGAAGGTGCTAGTTGTGAAATCTTCTTTGCCGCGGCAAGTCTGCTACGCCCGTTCCCAGACTGCGTTGCACTGGAGCCAAGCAACTTGTATAGATACGCAAGCGCAATACGATATGGTTTTATTATACTTGCCTCGCCCCCTGGCAAAGGAAGATATTCTAAATGACCAACCCGCTTTTGGTAACCAAGGTCACCGATAAAAAACTCACCACCCCAGATTTTCCCGTCAGTGCCGAACCCAGTACCGTCAAAAGCAATGCCTATGGCTTTGTCTAAGACCCCGTGTTCACCAAGACACGAAACAACATGGGCTATGTGGTGCTGTACAGCGATCTTCTTACCCTTCATCTTTTTTGCAATTTTTGTAGAAAGGTAATCAGGGTGCAAATCATGAATTATCATTTCTGGTTCAATGCGAAACCATCGTTTGTATTTTTTGACCATCTCATCGAAAAACTTCAGGGTCTCGATATTATCCAAATCTCCGATATGAGGAGAAATATATGCTTCGCAGCGATTGGCGAGCGTGAAAGTGTTTTTAAGATATGGTCCGGTTGCCAAACTTGGTTTCACAGAATAGGGCAAGTCAATATACGAAGGCACATAACCCCGCGAACGTCTGATTATTGAAAAACCTCGGTTGGGCAGGTAAAAACCAATTGAATCATCACAGCGGTTGATGATCGTCCGATCATGGGTAAGAAAATGAGTGACGATACTGCGGAGTTTTTCAGCAACCTCGTGGTCATCCGTAACAATCGGTTCATCCTGAATATTGCCACTCGTCATAACCAAATAAGGGATGTGTTTAAGTAAAAGATGGTGCAGTGGTGCATAAGGAACCATTACGCCAAGGTATGGGTTATTCGGTGCTACTGATTCGCAAATAATCTTCCCTTTCTTGCGGGCCAACATTACAGGAGCAATCGGTGAGTTGATAAGCTCCTTTTCATATTCAGTTATATCGATGATCTTTGTTAGATCACTGGACTTTACCATTATTGCAAATGGTTTTGTGGGGCGTTTTTTTAGATGTCTCAAGATGCGCACTGCTTTGTCATTTGCTGCATCGCAAGCAATATGAAAACCTCCAAGACCCTTAATAGCGACGATCTTACCCCGCTTCAATAACTCTGCGGTCTTGATAATGGGGTCTTTACAGATAACTTTGGTTCCTGCTAACGTGTAAAGAAACACCCTCGGCCCACAATCAGCACAGCAATCAGGTTGAGCATGGAACCGCCGATCTGCAACTTCGGTAAATTCTGCAGCGCAGTCTTTGCACATTACGAATCTCTTCATCGACGTGTTCTTTCGATCATAGGGCGTCTTCAGAATAATGGAGTATCTCGGGCCACAATTAGTGCAATTAATAAAAGGAAATTCGTAGCGACGATCTTTACGATCATTGAATTCTTCCAAACAGTATTCGCAAGTAGCAATGTCTGGAGATATTTGCGTAAAGCCTTTGCCAGCCCTACTCTTTCTTATTGAGAACCGCTTGTATGACTTTGGTTCGAGGTCTAAAATTGATATTTTGTCTATACGAGAAGCTCGGGGCTTTTGAATCTGCAAGCTTTTTACAAAACCGACAATCTTTTTATGACTGCCCTCAATTTCAATATCAACACCATTTATTGTATTACGGACATACCCATTCAACCCAATGTCATGGGCAAGACGATATACAAATGGTCTGAAACCCACTCCTTGAACAACACCCTTAATGTTTATCCCGTACCTTATCAGTCCTTTATTCTTTACCGCACGGGTTTTCTTAGAATTTCCTTTTTTTTCTTTTTTCGTACGCTTTCTCTCTCCATGCGATGATTTAGAACCATGTAAAAAAGGTACGGGACTAACCCTTTTTCTTTTTAGCATTCAGCTCTTTTTCTAAAAATGAACAAAATTTACCAAAACCATCACCAGTCTTCGCCGATACCTCAAAAATTCTCGCCTTTGAGTTTTCTCTCAGGATATTCTTCTTTGCCCTCTCTTTGCTGAAATCGACATACGGAAGAAGATCACATTTATTGATTACCACAACCCTGGCAAGATAAAACAACAAAGGGTATTTCAGCGGTTTATCATCACCCTCAGGTGTCGACAGAATTGCAAGTTTATAGTCTTCGCCGATTTCAAATTCAGCCGGACACACGAGATTACCGACATTCTCAATCAGTATGAGATTATACTTCTTGTCTATCTTGGGCAAAACCTGAGCAGTCATAAAAGCATCAAGATGACAA
Organism: Candidatus Stahliibacteriota bacterium; assembly: GCA_030609135.1. GTDB lineage: Bacteria > Hydrothermota > Tepidihabitantia > SM23-42 > SM23-42 > JAUVZL01. The sequence continues at coordinate 5,500 of JAUWCU010000094.1, forward strand.
GCGGTAACTGTATTAATTTGAATAACATCAACCCCAAGTTTTGCCAGCCGTTTACTATCAATTTGCCCTCGAATATCACCTTCAATTACCAGTATCTTTCTTTTCTTCTTGAAATATTCGACAATCCTCTCAATCACGCTCGTCTTACCAGCACCTGGGGAAGCAATAATGTTTATCACCAGACTGTTCATGCGGTCGAATTCTCGCCTATTCTCTTGCGCCCGCTGCATATTGGAAACTAATACTGATTTGAGTACTTTCACTCTTTTCATTTTCTCCTCTTATTCAATCTAATATCTGACATCTAAAATCTAGCATCTTTCTTGTTCATTCTCCTTCAATCGATTCTACATAGAACTCCCTACCTGATATGACTTCTATGGTCATCTTGCCGCATTCAGGACAGACCAGAATAGGTTCTTCGATCTCACTTTCTTTACCACAATCCGTACACTTTATGCGTATCGGCACTTCACTAAATATAATCTCAGCATCCTTGCATTTTGTATTTGGTTTGAGATGCTCAAAGTAAAAGCAGATCGAATCCGGAGAAAACCCGGTGAATTTCCCAATTTTTAAGTAGATTTTGTAGATATTCGAAAAGTTATTTTTTTTTGCTTCGTTATTACAGAGATCAACCAGAGATTTTGTTACGCTAAACTCGTGCATCTTAGGAGCAAAGTGCAAAGGGCATAGTGCAGAGAAAGTAAAAAATCATCGGACAATCGCAAATTTACAGACTTTGTTACCGTACCTGGAAGACCTAATCAAAGCGAAATACAACCCGCTGCCAATATCACCAGGGATAGACCAGACAACTTCACCAAATACTGGATCCGGCTGTAGATTATCAATGAGCAACCTCCCAGATATAGCATATATATTAACTGAAGCATCCATTGGGAGATGCTTAATGCGCAGTGAACCCTCGTTGCCGAGCACCGGGTTTGGATAAATCAGTATGCTGTCCAGTGGAATCGTTGTATCATACTGGACCGCGAGCTTAAGTAGCCCGGTCTCACCGGCTAACCAAAAACACCCATTGAAAGGATCGAATTCAAACCCCTGTACCTGAATGAGCTCATTAGAAAATACAAGGAACTCTATGTGCACACCAAGCTCATAGTATGTCCAGCCACCCAGGATATCAAGTTTTGGATCGTAATAGTAAATACCATCCCGCGCCATGATCCACACCCTTTCCTCAGAATCCATTTCTACATCGAAAAGCTCCTCAGATGAAATATTCGTCATCGCGGTGAAACCATTACCATCATAAATCACGAAACCTGATTCATTAGCTAAATAGAAGTTGTTGTCCTGGTCAACAATACAACCGTAAGCATAGTTCGAAACCAAACCATCAGCCAAACCAAACTCAGCCCGGTGATCATCACTCCGGTCAAAGAGCGTGTTCTGTGTATCAATCATAAGCAAAGTCTTATCCGTTACAAAAGTCTGCCAGATCTTACCCTCAGAATCCATCGCCATTTCTACGACAAATCCAATCTCTTTATTATCTAAAAAGTAAACCTCTTCGCGCGCTGAGTCAATTACCCACACTTTATCAGATGGACCAGCCAAAGTAAGGAACATATTATTCCTGGCGTCAAACTGGATATCCCAGACGGCAACAGTATTATCCATATTATGGTATCCTTTTCTCATGAAATACCAATTATCATACTCGGGTTCGTATGAGAAAACGAGTACTGTATCTGACGGGCTGATCGTATTCATGGCAAACCATATCTTACCATCTGGAGCAGTTACACAACGGTGAATGTGATTAGATGGAAGAACTGAATCACGCGAAAAATTTATCCATTCTTCGGCATTGTTCAACCAACCAAAGCCCTTTGAATCACTGCTTCTCGAACCACAAGCGACAAATACGCCGTATTCATTTGCACAAATATCAGATACATGATTTGATGGTAAACACGGGCGTTTTGTTAGTTCCCAAATACTATCGGTAAAATCGTATTGTCCTATGCCCTCCCCAAAGTAATCGCGGTTATATCGATTGCCAAGTCCGCAATAGATGTCATCGCCAATGTTCAACAGAGAATGAACTCGACACAGATACGGTATGCCGTTGTTAATTACAGTTAGAGTATCCTGATAGAAAATCCCGACTTGAGATATTGAATCAAGAACGAGTACGAGCGAATCATTGATGCGGTTTATGTCAAAAACCCGCTCGTTAATCAGCAAGGTATCAAAAAGCAAGGTGTCGAAATAATTTCCCTGAAAACTGTTTAACCCCGACCCGGTTGCCACGTATACTGACGTGTCCATGATAAATATTTTGTTTATGTGCTTGTCGAGAAGTCCCTTGGTCGCAAAAGAATGGCTTTGAAAATCTTTGCTGAACCAAACAAGACCATCATCAGTACCAACCCACACCGACGTATCATCGAGCGCGATAGTCAACACATTTTTCGACGGTAATCCTTCAGGCTCAAATATTTTCATCCTCTCATCATCAGAAAAATCAGCCGGTGTCCCCATCGTATTGATAAACAATAAGCCATCAGTCGAGCCAACGTATATGTTATCACCGCGACAGACAATCTCTTGTGTGGACGTGCCGGTCAAATATTGTATGGGGTAAATTTGAATAGCACTGAACATATCATCAATCTGAGCAAGGCCCAGCTCATTCCCCACCCAGAGATAACCAGAGCTATCGAGTCCAAGACAGCGCTGCCGGTTCATTTGCAACCCGTCCGTATTGGTTAGAACACGAAAACCTTTGGTCTGCTTATTAAATGCGATAACCCCGCCATTAGTGGCGCCATAAATAATTGAATCTCTGCCAGTAATCTCATAATAGTAGTTTGTATTCGTATAATACTGTGGTTGTAAATTAATCTCAGCAACGAGGACTAAAATTAGTATCATGAAATACCTTTTTTATACACTCGGTTGAAATCACATAAACCAAGCGCAGCGCCAGAAAAGCTCTCAAAAGCAATTTCAGAGATGCTCCCGGCTTGTAATGTTTATTGAAAAATCTATAAAAACCACGTGAGTGATGCATGGCCGGATGAACATTATCAGCCCGAAAATTCTCACCGCGGTAGTGTATGGCGTATGACTCTGGTAGCCACCAGGTTTCCCAGTCCCTTTTCTTTATTCTATAACACAAATCAGCGTCCTCAAGGTAAAGAAAAAAACCTTCATCAAAAAACCCCACCTGCTCTGCAGCAACCCTTCTTATCATCATCAGAGAACCTTCCACAAAATCAACTTTCTGAGGGTAATCAGAATCCAAATTAAGGTAAAGATATTTGTTGGACAGAGTATTATTAGGAAATACTCTCCGGGCTAAGGACCGACGGCCAAAAGCTACGTTGAAGTAATGCGGGAATCTACGACACGTATGTTGCCGAAACCCAAAGGGACTAAGGATCTCACCACCAAGGATACCGCACTTTGGATGCTGTTCCATGAATTTTAACATCAAACCCACTGTATTCGGGAACACCACAACATCCGGATTGAGCAGCAAGAGATATTCGCTTTTCAAGGTCTGCGCGACTCTATTCACAGCAGTTGCAAAACCAAGGTTGGCGTGATTGCCGATGTAGCGTACATCAGGGAAAGAACTTCGGGCACGCTGCAGACTACTGTCTGATGAGCCGTTATCATAAACGATTATTTGACAGCCGTTCGCAACTCCGTTATTAATGTTGAGCGCGGTCAGGCAATTAACTAAGTGATGACCTGAATTATAATTAACTATGACAATATCTAACTGCATTTTCTTCTCAATATTGATTTGGCTCTCAATTTCCAGACCAGCCAAAATGCTTCCCAGATAATACGCTTTGACATCTTCGACTCACCTTGCCGTCTTTCTACAAAAATTATTGGGATTTCTTTGATCCGCAGACCTGTTTTGCAAATACAAAAAACACTCTGGATTTGAAAACCATATCCATCAACTTTGAAGTTCTTCCAATTAACACTACCAAGTGCTTTGTTTGAGTAGCACTTGAATCCGCTGGTCAGGTCCTTGACTGGTATACCGGTAACAATGCGCGCAAACAAACAGGCCAAGAAAGAAAGAAGGAGACGTTTCATTGGCCAGTTGACAACACTTACACCATCTACATAGCGCGATCCAACAATAAGATCATACTCGTCCAGAAGCTCAATAAACCTCGGCAAATCATCGGGATTGTGTGAGAAATCTGCATCCATTTCAAAAGCAAAATCATAACCGTGTTCTATTGCATAACCAAACCCCAACACATAAGCAGTACCTAACCCCATTTTGCTCGGCCGCCTTACAAGATGAATTCTCTTATTGGCTCGAGCAAGTTTTTCAACGATATTGCCGGTTCCATCAGGAGAATTATCATCGACAACCAGAATTTCCAATCGGTTTGGAAGCGATAGAATCTGGTTAATGATTTTTTTGATGTTGACAGCTTCATTATAGGTTGGGATAATAACAAGCCCCTTTTTCATTGACCTATTATATATAACAAATCAATTCTGTCAATAATATCAATACCTTTCTCTTTAGAAACTTAGACACATTGTTTAATAGACATTTTAGGAAACCCTCACCCATCCCTCTCCCTTAAAAAGGGAGAGGGTGTATTAATTTGGCTACTTTCCTCTCCGCGCTGTAGTTGTCCAATTCATTGGACTGCCCGATAAATCGGGCGACTACAATTGATTGAATCATTCTTAAAAAGGGAGAGGATTCACCCTGTGTAATAAAAGAATGGTTTTATGCAAAAAGAAAGTAAAAGGTAAGTTTTTCCTAAATTGTAGCGGTCGGATTTATCCGACATAATGAAAATATCCGAAAATTTGTGCGATGAATCGCACCGCTACAATAATTGCTACGTTTTTTATATCATTTTTAGGAAAAACTAAACTATTACAAAAGAAATGGAAATAACCGAACTACCTTAAATATTGTGAAACGATATTCATAAATTGTATTACATGGGACAAAGGTGAGGAGTTCATTTGATAAATTCAAAATCAAAGGATAAACAATCAGTCTAAGTTTCTGT
>JAUWCU010000124.1 GCA_030609135.1 Candidatus Stahliibacteriota bacterium
GTTTCAGTGGATTTCGTTAGCATGTTACACTATTGTCACTCTGAATTTATTTCAGAGTCTCACTTTATCGAGATTCCGAAACAAGTTCGGAATGACAGGTTCCACAACATAATTGAAACTATTATATGTTCGGAGTAATAAGTTCAAAGCCAGCAGCAACTATAGAATGAGAATAAAAATATTCTATCTCAGCGCAATTGTCTATGCAGTTATCAGCAGCATTGGTGTGCTGAGACTGCAGTTGTCCGGGTATTTCCTTTACGTATTACCGGCTGCGATCGCACTTTTCTATTTATTCTATGCAAGTCAGAAGAAAGTTGAGTTGGTCCACACTACGATCGGCGCGATCCTTGTAAATCTCTCGGTGCAGCTGACCGGTGGCTTAGATTCGCCGCTTTTTATGGCTTATGTGATCATCCTTCCGATAATGGGTTATAAAGAAAAATACTTTAATTACTGGATAATCGCTTTATGTCTGTTTGCCGGTGAAACACTTGCTTCAGTCTTTAGCCATGAGATAATGATCTTGCACCTTGTATTGTTTGCAGTGGTAATCATCATTATCGGTGTGTTAATAAGAAACTATTCAGAGAATGAAGCGTTTTTAAAAAAATCCTTAGTTAAATATGAGGCACGTGATGAATTCTTTCGACCGGCTGACTTTGACTCCAAAACAGTCACAACTGCGATCCAGGAGATCGACCAGCACAAGGGCGTGGAAAGACCTTTGCTTTATTATATCAAATTTATCCATAAGCTTTTTGATGCTTTCTCAATAGCCTTTTTCGCCAATAGTGAGGACAACCTCGTGCTTGTTCAGGGTTTTTCCAAATCAGAGCTATTCAGGGCTGGGGCTGTGGTAAGTCTAAAATCGGGTATCTACCGTCAAATCATGGCTTCGAGCAAGTCGATCCTCATAAAGGAATTCTTCCAGAACCCTGAGGAGCTCGGTTATTACAAAGGTGAATTAAAGATCGCTTCAGTGATGATCGCACCGATTGTTCTTGTCGAAAAGATCGAGGGTGTGCTCGTCATCGACCGCAAAGACGAGCCGTTTGATGAAAAAGAAAAAGAGCTCTTCGATGAAGCTGTAAAAACTGCTGGCTATATGCTGGCAATGCTGAAATTATATGAGAAACAATGGTACAAAGCTACTTATCTTGATTCTATTTCTGAGTTTGCAATGCGTTTGCACCGTGGTTTAGATCTCGCGATGATCTTGCCAAATGCGATAAAATCTTTTCAAGAGGTTCTCAAATGTAATGATGTATCGATCGCTGAAATCGATGAACTGAATGAATGCGGTACTGTTATCAAGTCGACTTATATTAAAGAAAATACCGAGTTTTCGCTTGATGATGGTCTGGTAGGTTTTATCGCCCGACACAGGAATTATATTATCAAAGAAGATCTAAGTCAAGGAAAACTGATTGTTTTTAAAAAGAGTGCCAAGACCCGTAACCATTCGTTTATCGGTGTACCCATTATGCAGGATGATGATGCGCTGCTTGGTGTTTTGTGGTGTGAAGACCATAAAAAACAGAAATTCAATAGCGAGGATGTTGAACCGGTAAATCTCCTTGCTTCCCATTTGAGTTTAGTATGGCAAAGAGCGATCCACCATCAGCAGGAAAAGGAAAAAGCAGCACTTGATGGACTTACTGGTTTATATAATCACCGACAATTCCAGGAATTATTGCAAAAACAGATCGACGAAGAGAATGAAGCTGTACTCTTAATGATTGACATCGATCATTTCAAAAAAGTCAACGATGAACATGGGCATCAGGCGGGTGATAAGGTGATCAAATCCCTTGCTAATCTCATATCGCATACTGGTATAGCTGCGCGTTATGGGGGCGAGGAATTTACCATAGTTCTTTCTAATTGCTCATTGAAAAAAGGTATTGATCAGGCAGTACGCATAAGAGCGCATATCTCAAAGTCGAAAATCAAATTCAATGATGTTGAAATACAAATAACCATTAGTGTCGGCGTTGCTCATTATCCAAGTGATGCTAAGACCAGAGAAGAATTGATCGAAAAAGCAGATAATGCTATGTATCGAGCAAAACAAACAGGACGTAATAAGGTTGTCGTGGCGCGCACCATGGAAAGGTCAGGAAATCAGGATATCAGGGGATCAGATGAATACAGTAAAATGTAGTTGCACTCATAGCCACAACCTGATGCCCCGTTTTTCTAATAGTCCTTCATCATGACCATTGGTATTGCATTGGGCGGCGGTGGAGCTAAGGGGCTGGCGCATATCGGCGTCCTTGAAGTTCTTGAAGAACTCGGTATAAAACCACGTTTCGTGGCGGGTACTTCAATCGGTTCAATAATCGGCGGCATCTACGCGTTGAGCGGTACAGCAAAAGGGTTGAAAGAACAAGCCACACACATGATTCAATCTGAAGAGTTCAAGAATTTCGGATTGGATGAATTCTATACAGACACTGACAATAATATCTTGGAACGATTCAAAAAAGAGGTCTTCGAGAAATTCTATTTCGGACGTTTATTCTTCAAGAAATCGCATATTAAGATCAAAGCAGCCAGGAAGATGTTTCAAGACCTATTTGAAGACAAGACATTTAATAATTGCAAAATAACCTTCACATGTAATGCCCTGGATATCCAATCAGGCGAGGAGATAATTTTTAAAACCGGCTCCCTGGCTGAGGCAGTATGGTCGAGTTGTGCAATACCAGGGATTTTTCCACCTTTTGTTAAGGATGAACGTATCCTCGTGGATGGTGGTGTGATTGATAGTATTCCGGTGACACCGGTAATGAAACTCGGTGCCCGAATAGTAATGGCAAGCTATCTTGGTAGCCAACCGAAATTCAAGGGTGACCCTGATACAGGGTTTCAGATTAGCCACCGTGCCCAATCTTTTGTGCGCTTTTACCTTGACCAGAAAATTCTTGAACCCGCCGATCTTGTTATTACCCCAGATGTTGACAGATTTCACTGGGCTGACTTTTCAGCTATTGATGAATTGGTTAAAGCCGGTCGCGCTGCTGCAGAAAAGAATGCCAAGAAAATCAAATCAGTAACTTCGTTTTGGTATCGGTTCCGCAAAACAGTGAGTATGACAATCTAAATCGAGCGCTCACTGTGGGGTCAAATCTAAACAGGGTGACCGAGAATGTCGAAATTTGTAGGAGTAGAGCCTTCAGGCTCGTTAAATGTGATTAAATTTCGACATATTTTGACGGGCCCTGTTAAATTACGTAACAGGGATGCTCATACTTTTCCTGAAAGTTTATTTAACGGGGCGGGCGTAAACGCCCTACTTCTTATTCTCGGTCAGCCTATAAACACTTTACATTGATTTCTTAAGCTTTGCTTCAAAGTCAGCATAGCGCTCATTAATTTCTACATTTTTGTTCATTCCCGCTTCGATGTCAATCCCAATGTAAAGTGTTGAGATTTGACCCCATTGCAAACCTGTTTTGAAATTATGGCTTATAATATTCTAGTGATACTTTGCCCTTATCGATCACGCCGTAGGAAAAATTGCTAACCCAATCACCAATATTAAGATAGTATTTATTACCTGGATATTTTTTGAAATCCGGAATGTGAGAGTGAGCAAGAATTACAATGTCAGCTTCTTTTAATATTGCTCGGGCATGGTTTTCAAACATCTTTGACAGATTCGGGTTGCGCCGCTGTTTGCGAGAAAGATAAGCAATGCCCTGGGCAAGAAAGACACCAATATCCGGGTGGATGAGCCGATAAAGCGCGTGGTTAATTTTTGAGGTCAGTAATTTTTCCCAGAGGTTTGTCCAGAGCCTTCGGTCGATTTTGTTACCGTGGGCAAGGTAGACAGTTTTACCATCAATCTTAACCGTGGTCTGTTCTGGATGGACCACAAAGCCAAAATTCTTAAGAAATCGACCAATCATGACTTCATGATTTCCCATTATATAATGGACCGTTTTGCCATCCTGAATCAGGTTGTACAAAACAGCTAAAGTCTTGAAGTAGTCTTTAGGGAAAACTATATTGTATTCAAACCAGAACTCGAAGAGATCGCCAAGGATATAAAGATCGGTCATCTTTGCTTTGTTTTCATGGAGAAACCTTGTTAGCATTCTCGCCCGATAGCTTTCATCGGTTCTGATATGCGCGTCGCTGATAAAGAAATGCATAGTCGATTATAATGATTTAGCAAAGTGAGTCAATAAAGGTGCGGGATAAACAGATTGACATCGTTACTCGTCTTATGTATAATGGATTATGATAAACCTTGCAATAATTAGTTTAATCTTATTTTCACAATATTATGGTCAGAACAAAATCCAGTATAAGAATTACCACTTTAAGGTTCTTGAAACCGAACATTTCAATATATACTTTGCCGAAGGTGGGGAAGAGCTTGCTGCTTTTGCCGAGGAAATTCTTGAAGACGGGTTTGACATGTTCACTGAAGACCTTGGTGTGGAAGTTGATTTCACCATCCCGGCAATAATCTATAACTCACCAAATGATTTTTCGCAGACAAATATCACCCTTGAGTTGATCGAAGAAGCAGTTGGAGGGTTTACCGAAATATTGAAAAACCGCATGGTCGTCCCATTTACCGGCGACTATGAGGAATTCCGTCATGTTCTGGTCCACGAATTAAGCCATGTTTTCCAGTTTGTCATATTCTTTCCGACCAAAATGGAAGCATTATTCTCCGGCGATATTTTCTACTCAATACCTCTTTGGGTCATGGAGGGTCATGCAGAATTCTCATCATTGGGGTGGGATCCTGAGACTGACATTTTTATGCGCGATCTGGTGATGAATAACAACGTAATCCCCTTGTCTGCCCTGGGGAGCTACGGCGGTTTTGTTATATATAAAGAGGGTCAAGCTTTTTATAGATATGTCGCTGAAAAATACGGACGGCAAAAAGTTGGTGAATTCCTCCACCTCGTGAAATCTAAAAAAAGCCTTGAGCAAACCTTTATTGATTTATTCGGTGTTACAATTGACGATTTCAATGACGAGTGGATAAGGTATTATCAGATGCAGTATTTCCCCAAAGTTGAACTCCAGGAGAATTTTCATGATTTCGCGCGTATCGTCTTCAATCACAAAAAAACGAAGACGATTTATAATACCTCAACCGCTATTTCGTCGCGCGGCGATAAAATTGCCTTTATAAGCGATCAATCAGGTATTGCTGAACTAATCGTGATCTCGAGCATTGATGGTCAACTTCTGAAGAAACTGGTGAAGGCTCAATATTCATCAGGCTACGAAGGTCTGCATCTATACCAGGGTGGTTTGTCATGGTCACCGGATGACCGATTTATTACATTCGCTGCAAAGTCAAAGGGCACTGATGTTCTTTATATTATAGACGCGGAAAATGGCAAGGTTTCTAAGAAAATGGATTTTGGTTTTGATGGTATCTATTTTCCGAAATTCGCTCCGAACGGCGATGAGATAGTATTTTCTGGGGTTAAAGACGGATACACTGATATTTTTATTTTGAACATAATGTCTGGTGCAGTTGAGAATATAACCAATGATATTTACACTGATAAGTACCCGTGCGTTTCTTCAGAAGGCATCATTGCATTTGTTAGTGATCGACCTGATTCCACGGCTGAATACACATACGGCAACTACGCGGTGTTTCTTTATCAAAATGGGGTGATATCACGTCTGACCCCGCGTACCACTTATGTTGCATCGCCAATCTTTGACAATGAGGCAGGTTTGTATTTTACTGCTGATTATGACACGGCATTCAATATGTACTGGTATTCGTGTGATAGCGCACGCATAATGAAGAAAACGAGCATCCTTACCGGCATATATTATCCATCAATTTCAAAAGACGGTGAGAAAATTGCCTTTTCATATCTCAATGATTACGGCTATGATATTTGTGTCGTAAAAAATCCGTTGACCAAAATGTCAGATACGCAGACACCTGAACCGGCTACTGTATCCAATACTTATGAAGAAACTGAGCTGGAGACGGCGCGGGTCAGGAAGTACACCCCAAAGTTTACCTTTGACTATTTTGTGGCGAGTGCTTCATACTATTCAATAATTGGATTTTCTGGGCTCGGTGAGATTGCCTTGAGTGATATTCTGGGTAATCATCGTATTCTAATTGCTTCGAATTTCTACGGCAGCCTTACGAGTTCTGATATCTTTCTGAGCTACTGGTATCTTAGGAAACGGAGCGATTTTGGTTTCACCTTGTTCCAGTACTTGAATTACTTTCGGGACTATGATGACCTTTTTATTTGGCGCTATCTAGGCGGTGGTGGTGTTGTTCAATATCCATTCAGTCGGTTCTTCCGTGCTGAATTAGGCGCTTATGCCTATAAGATTTACGAGACCAGGTGGTATGATTTCTTTTCGCCACCGATATACAACTCAGATACTTATCGTGATTCCAGTTATAATATGTTCTATCCAAACCTTGCTTTTGTCTTCGATAATATAAGATGGGGAAGAATCGGTCCGCACAAAGGGCGTCGCGTAAGACTTGAGGGATATGCAACATTACTTAGCGATTTCGACACAAGAAGCCTGATCTTTGATTACCGCAGGTATTTCGGTCTTTCGCCTCGAGCAAGTTTTGCCACCCGTTTAGTTCTCGCTGGCAGTTATGGACCAGATACTGATCGATGGTCAATAGGTGGTCAGCATTCTTTGCGCGGTTATGATTCCTATGCATTTGCCGGGTCAAAACTGGGTTTTCTCAACCTCGAGTACCGTTTTCCATTTATTGACCGACTCAAAATTTCGTTTCCCTTACCCATTGAATTCAGGGATATTCGTGGTGTTTTGTACACTGATTTTGGCGGCATTTACTCAGATTCCTTTGAAGTCTACAGCACAGATAATGGTTTTCACCTTGAAGACCTTAAAATGGGTTTTGGTGCGGGTGTGCGGATGACGTTTATGTATATGATATTCAAATTTGATATTGGTCGGGCATATAATTTTCAGGACTTTACCGACGATTGGAAGTATTACCTAACCATTGGACCAGAATGGTAATAGATACTAAGGAGAACATATAATAGTTTCAGTGGATTTCGTTAGCATGTTACACTATTGTCACTCTGAATTTATTTCAGAGTCTCACTTTATCGAGATTCCGAAACAAGTTCGGAATGACAGGTTCCACAACATAATT
>JAUWCU010000070.1 GCA_030609135.1 Candidatus Stahliibacteriota bacterium
CTGAAATTCCGATATAAGCAAAAGTTGTTTTATTTTCGACAATTGATTTATCTGAATCACAAACAACTTCAATGGACGAAAAAATGGTAGTAACATCTATTTAAGGAAGTTTTATACTTCGTAATGATAATAAATACGAATTGCAACAAGTTAAAAACAGAATTACCTAGGGAATTAATACCTTTTAAGATTATCCGAATCTGCGATAATTTTTTACCGGAGTGCAGTAGCTTGCTACTGCGATGCAACGGCAAGCCGTTGCACTCCAGATATTTCACTATGTAAGTGCAGTGCCACTTGGCAGCAAGGTAACTTCAATATTGTATTCTATACAATTTTAAATATCTTACCGCTGAATCCGAAATTTATTTTCTTTTTTTACTTTGGTTTTAATCTATAACGCATAAAGATCTCTTCCCGTGTCCCCGCCGCCTTGGGAATATCTTTTACCCGTACCCCAGATAATACCATAATCTCGGCTAACCAGAAAATACCATAACGTTCACCAATAAAAACAATCGCCTTATTCCGAACCTTACTCCGCTTCTCCTCACGCCAGCGCCTTATGCCCATTACCACATCATGCTCAAGCGCCTCCTCTTGCTCACGTTGATAGTCCCGATACACATTAACCAAAGCAAATACTACTAAAGTAAATAAACTACCCATTTTGACGGCTCAACCTCCTTGCCTTTCCACACCACAATCACCACCGCATTAATCTTTTTACCATCCGGAGAATATACCGGATAAAATCCGTTTTTGATTAACCGTCGTGCATTACCAGCTAAATCTGCTGCCCATATATCTGAGCTGTCAATAAGATTTTTATCAATCTGTATATGCTTGCCCATTGAAAACAATAGGGTATCCCCGGCGCACGACCAATCAAGATAAGGGTGGATAAAAGCACGCGCATTATCATCACTCTCGGTTGGCGCCAAATGAAATATCTCTTTTGAAGCCGCCGTCTCAATTTCCAGCAACCAGATTTGAGCATTAAAAATTTCATATTCTAAATACCCATCGCCAGTAATATAAGCAATTTTCTTGCCATCTGGAGACCACGAGAAGTATCTTATACCATATCGCGAGGTCCAAATCTTTGTAACACTATCAGTACCTTCATTCTTAAGATAAATAGATTTATTTCCTTCAGAAAGAAATGCTATTGTGTTATCTCATGGTGAAAATTGAGGACGTTGAAAAAACAAAGAATCTGATTTTATTAGAGTAACGGGTTTCTTTTCGTTTACATCTATTACTACGATTTTGCTTTCGTATTCAATTCTATAAATAGTATCGTTGTCATCATACAGTTCACCGAAAGCGTCTACGACTATTTTCTGCCCATCGTAAGAAAAGCACGGAATGCCGAGAGAAGAACTCCGCCAAGTTGTATCCATTATTATTGCATCAATCTGTTTAACACCAATCCGTGAAGCACCTTCACCTGTATCCTTCACTGATACTTCAGCGAATTTACTTTCCTGTGCTCCTGCCAACGAAACCAAACACAGGGTCATCATTATTATCATGTTTCCCCCAGCTTCTACAATATAAAAAAGTCTATATAAATAATCCTTTCTCCCTTCGAGAAACAGCAAAGCAAAAGATAACAATTTTTTATTCGGCTAAAAGATATTTTTCAAACTCTGGAAGATTCTGTTTGAAGAAATCTTTGACAGTTTGCCATGCAACCGGCTTGAGCAATACCAGTTGCGGTTCATTTTCGGCATCTTCAAAATAGACCAGACTTTTTAATATATGATAGTAGTTTATATTGGTTTCAGCAAAACGTCTTTTTAAAATCGATATACCCTCAGCAATGCTCAGATTCCGGATATTGAAACAGGCATAAACATCATGAAAGTCTTTACGGCTGCCCCTTTGTGACAAAACTTTGAATTTTTCCGCCATTATATCCTGCCAATCGGCAATTTCTATTTTTCCAAATTTTACAACCGGATAAATTAACGGAATTTGGTAAAAAATAAATGAGGTCTTTACACCTTCAATATTACAATATAGTGTTCCAGCACTAATCATAGTTTCTTGATATTCATATTTGTTTTCAAGTGAACGGGACAACAAATCAGGTTGAAATTTTTCAGTGGTAAAGAAATCAAAGTCTTCAGAAATACGGTGACCCAATTGCATAGCTAATCCGTTCCCTCCACCTAAATAGAATTTCAGTTGGCTAATATCATTATGAAGTTCGGAAAGCAATCTCTGTGAAGCCTCTGGCAAAGTACGCTTAAACATTCTTTGAAAAATGGTTATAATGTTCAGTCCAAAAAATCAGGGTTTTACGTGCAAATCCTTTTTTAAGCTGAACAACCTCTTTTATGAGCGTATCAGGATATACTTTGCAAAGCCAATTTACAGCTTTTGCATCGCCAAAGTCTAATACTCGCCTAATAATAAAATGAGCATGATTGTCAAGATTTACACTATCTTTTTTGACATCCCAAAAAAGTTTTTGTATGTAATCTGGTATAACACTACCCATATTCATTTCCTTTTGTATTATACCTGAAAATAGCCAAGAGTCAATTGCATTTTATTACTGTTTTCACTTGTCTTATTCTTTGCTTCATACATAAAATGCCAGTCTCTTGGCAAATGCATTTGTAGGATGCCAGATAAAGGGATTCCTATCACCATGGTCTTGATAGATACCATTCTCAGAGAATTGAAGAAGCGGGTTGTCAGCGGGGTCATATCTATCACCATATAGTAAATGAAGATGGTCATCAGAGTTACCTGGATAAGGGTCGATCTTATCGAATATTTCATTCATTCCTAGTTTCTGCACGACAATACCTTGTTGAATAGGCAATTATTGACACAACCGCATATTCGGGTACAATAGAGTGTGGAGCTTAGATTCGGCAAAAAAACTGTTAATTGCGAGGTTTTTGAAGAGAATTTAATGGGTGTATTAGAATATTCTCAACACAAAGTTGACCCTTTGAACACGGTTCTTGAGCAGAGTATTATTAATCCCATAGGTAAACCCCGTTTAATTGATTTGTTAAAGAAGAATAAACCAAAAGATCTGGTTATCATTGTTTCTGATATAACCCGTTCAATCGCTGATTACGCGATAACCTTGGGGTTTTTGGTCAGTGAAATAGTAGAGGCTGGGATTGATGAAGAAAATATTGAGTTTGTAGTTGCTCTGGGTACGCATCGAAAGCATACGCCTGAAGAAAACGAGTTACTTTATGGAAACCTGGTTTCTGATTTTCGATTCTCATTTCATGACTGTTATAATGACCTTGTCTCTATTGGAAAAACGAGTTCAGGTCTTGAGATACAGGTTAATAAGCGGGTAAGAGCCGCTGATTTTGTGATTGCTACAGGTCGGGTGAATTTCCATTATCTGGCTGGTTTTTCCGGGGGTAGGAAAGCAATACTCCCGGGGATTTGCTCATACGAAACAATCAGGAATAACCACTGTAAATTAAGGCGCGATGGTGTCTCATTGGGTAGGATTGGGTTCAATATAATTGCTCAGGAAATGGATGAGGCAGCTTTACTATTCGGGGTTGATTATCTGCTGAATGTGGTTGAGACGCCAGACAAGCATGTCGCCGGGGTGTTTTGTGGTGATCCGGTTCACGCATACAGGAGCGCGGTTGAATATTTTAAGTCAGAACGCATATCAAAAATAACCAGTCGGGCAGACTGTGTGATCGTCTCGGCTGGCGGGTATCCAAAAGACAGAACGTTTTATGCTGGGCATAAGGCGATAAACAATGCTGTAAATGCAGTGAGACAAGGTGGTTCAATAGTCCTGGTTAGCGCGTGTGAAGAGGGTATAGGTAATCCGGAGTTTGAAAAGCATATGCTCGGTAATGGCATTGGTGAGCTGTTAGACTATCCAGAAGCAAAGATACAAGTCGGCGGGCACCGTGCTTTCAAAACTTCTCAGTTACTTAAAAATTATGAAATATACGTAGTTTCTAAATTAGATTCCAAGGTGCTGTCACAGATGAACTTTATACCAGTCAAGAATATTGATAGCGCAATAGACCAGGTTAAGAAGAATTGCGGTCAGGATTTCAAGGTTTATGTTGTGCCAGATGGACGGTCAGTACTCCCGGTAGTAAATGGAAAGATGTAAATGGACAAAAGGCTCAAGATGGCGCAAAGAAGGCTATAATGGCGGCCTTTTATAGCCCTATTATGCCCTTTATCCGTCTTTTAATTAAGTAGGAGGTTTGATGATGTTGATGCAAAAGTTACGAAAAAACATTAGATATGTTCTTGTTGTTGCTCTCGTTGGTTTTTTAGGTTTGATATTTTTTCAGTGGGGCGCAGATATTACTGGAAGGAAAGATGAGCGGAAGACAAATGTTGCAGAAATCGACGGTATCCCGATTTCCTTGAGGGATTACATGGGTTTTGTGCGAGCTAAAGAAGCTGACAATAAAAATGTTTCTCATGAGCAGGTCTGGATGATGTTGCTTGAGGAAATAATGTGGAACAAGTTGATCAAAGAAGAAAAAATCCGGGTGACTGATCAAGAGATTCTTGCAATAATCAGAAGCAATCCGCCGCGTGAGATCTACGAATCAGAATATATGAAGAATGAGCAAGGGGAGTTTGACTACAATAAATACCTTGAACTTCTGAGAGCACCACAAAGCCGTGCATGGCTTCTTGAATATGAATACAAATTGCGCAAAGAAGTGCCAAGGGAGAAACTGCGTTCACTACTGGCAAGTTTTGGTTGGACATCGCCTTTTGAGGACAGTCTCGGTCTTTTTCTTCAGATGACAAAATATGATATTTCATATTTGCAGCTCCCTATGTTTCGCGCCCGGAGTTTATTAGACATAAGTGACGATGAAGCTGTGCAATACTATGCCGGTCATGTTGAGGATTTCACTGAACCTGAGCAGCGCGTGCTGAAGTTTGTGTTCTTTGAGAGAAAACCTGCACATTATGACACCGTAGAAGCAAGGGAGCTTATTGAAGATTTTGTTGTTAGAATTGAGGAAGGTGAAGATTTCCTGGATGTGGCTAAAGAGATTTCTGATGACACCTTGGTGGTCATAACTTTTAAAGGGCAAGTTGGGTTGAAGCCGTATTTGATGAATGTCTACAAGAATTTGAAAAACGGCGAGATGTCGGGGATTATCAATGCTCCTCACGGTTATGAAATAATAAAGCGGATCAGTAAGGGGAAAATCCATAAGGTCAAAGCTAATATTGAAGTATCTCAGACCACGATCGGCGAAATCTTTGATGAGATATTATCTTTCAAAGAAACCGCGCGTGAAATCGGATTTGATTCGACCACTGCAGAAATTGGTCTGCAAGTACACAATACATATCCACTGGATCCAGATAATGTTAATTTCCCAGTACGTAATACAAAAAAGTTTGCCGAATTTGTCGCCAAGGCAAAATCTGACGAGATCGGCGGGCCATTCAGCAGCTTAGGCGGTTATTACCTTTTAGTACTTGATTCGATAATACCAGAACATAGACCGACATTTGAGGATATTACATCGAGAGTAAAGGGGGCAATGGAAAAAGATCGGTTGAAAATCATCACGCGAGATTATCTCAATGATATTTACAGACAGTTAACTGTAGGTAAATCAATGGAAGAAATTGCATCAGAAGATACCTTGCTTTTCTTTAGAGAGCGGCAAGATATTAATCTCGCTCAGGTCACGATGACTATGGGCGGCGAATTTGCCGGTCTTGTTGCCACCTTGGAACCGGGTCGACTGTCCAGCCCTTTGACCATGGAATGGGCAGGTTACATAATCCGCTGCGATAAGAAGATGGACATACCTTTTGACAGCACCATGGTCATGCCCATTCAGATGAAGAAGCAATCCCGTCTCCAGTCATTAACGGTCAATCTATTCACGCCTAAAGAAATTGAAGATAATCGGGATGATTTTTTTATCGAATGATAAAATAGCGCTATTCGAGAAAATAGCCTAATAGCCCTTTGCCGATTTCAACATCAGGTATCTCCTTGATCCGTATTTTGAAATCGTAACGCCACATCTCACCTAATTGTGTGAAGTTGAAAACCGCTTCCCAACAATGCATATTACGATTTAGGCCGAAGCTATAGTCGATTAGTCTCTTTTCGTCCCAATCATAACGGCATGAATAGGTCATTGACCAATTGCGGGTTGGCTTTATCTTACCGTTGAACCAAATCTGGTACTGTCCATCTTTTGCATAACTTTGATTGAGGCTGATTGAGAAGAAATCAGTTTTCAATGCTGCAACATTAGTCACTGAATAGTTATACTCTGTGTCATAAGGGTTGACCGAGCCTCTAACCTGGGTTGCGAAGTTAGTAATCGGGTTGGGAAAAGGGTTATGAGGGAACTCAAGAACACCATTAATTGTTGAAAGCGAATCGGTCAAGAGGTTGTACGAGCTATTTATATGAAATTTGGCAAGGGTTTTCTTTACTTGTTTTTCGCCGATTTTCGCCTCGAACACCTGACCCAAGCCAAAACTCAATCGGTTCGTTTTATTAAAACCCGATATACCGCTAACTCTCGGGAATCTTCCGAAGTCAAACTCTGGGGTATATGAGTATGTGACGCCGGGTGATATTTTATGCAATATACCATTTACACCAAACATCCTGATACTAAACACTCGGTACAGATTAGTGGATGCGGTAGTCTCAAAGGAATATCCAAAGCGCATCGGCATTGCATTGCCTGCAGTGTCTTCATCAAAGACCGCAAGGTCAAGGTTCATTCTTGGTGAAACAGTCAAGAGGTTGAAGATATTTTGTTGCATGGATGGTGCAGTTTGGACATTTGCGCCGGTAACATCATTCGTGCCCAGCGAGTCGCTCGTTCGGCTCCTATTGACATGCCCGGCAAGCGAGTAGTTGATCAATGAAAACAGCATTTTCGAGGGTCCAGAAATTGTATAAAAGGGCAGCTTCTCAGTTATTGTGCTGGCGGTTGTATCAACAAACTTCTCTATTCTTTCATAGGAGAAGCTGTTTTTATAACCTTTGATGCTTCGACTGAGTGTTGCCTGCGATATGATTTCCTGTTCTAACCACAAAGGTGTTGTGTCGGCATATTCTCGCTGATAAGTATTGTCACTGAGATACTTTATATCGCAGTTGAAACTTGAACCAAAGAGAAAATAGGTTGAGTTATTGCGTGCCTGAATTGTGAATCTTTCACGTTTAGAATCAGTTTCTCTAATATAAGATCCATAGATTGAACCTTTAGAGAATGGTGAAAAATCCCAAACCCCTTCAGCACGTGGCATTACGCCTTTTTTTTCCATGGCATCAAGTTGCAGCGTTATGTCGGCGTAATCTGAAATGACTATATAGTATGCCAAACTCCTGATGTATTTCCCAAGATCACGAGAATTGCCTATTTTGAAAGGCAAGAGGCCTGATTTCCTTTTTGATGATATCGGTATGAACCAGAAAGGTGCAGCCATTATTGGTATGCCGTGGACAATCAAGACGATTGGGCGCGCAATGACCATGTCACCGAGATATACTTTCATCTTTGGCGAATAAAAATAGTAATGCGGGGGTGTATCGCTGCACGTTGTATATTTACCCGAATAGGCGTTTACCGTATTTTCATCTATCCAATAGATTTCTTTGCCGTCAAGAAACCCTTTATCAATCTGGGTTATGCCATGAGACATCATAGCTTTCCTGTTTCCGATATTGTAGCGCAGGTAATCACCTTTAATAGAATCTTCTGCCTGCCGTAGATCGCAAGTGCCAAAGGCTTCCAGGATATTGCTTTCAATGTAATAGTACGCACTATCACTCGTGAGCCGGATATCCTGGTAAGTTATGACCGATGAGTCCTTCAGTATAACAATCGATTTCTCAATATCATAGATTATTTTCTCGGCACGATATTTGACTACCTCAAATGTTTGGACCAGACTGGTATCTTGTTTGATATCCAACCCTTGACCTTGGGCAAGGATGAGGTAAAAAAGAAGGGTCATTCTTTGAGAATTTCTTTGTAACTATCTAATACAACCTTATAGTATTTTAACGCTTTTTCCTCATCACCCAAAGCTCGATATACATCGGCGAGACCTTCGTTGAGTGCCACGAGTATGTCCAGATCAACCGAATCCTTTTTGCGCTGACATAAATCAAGGGCTTGAGTGTAATAGTTGATCCCTGATTCATAACCTCCCTTTTTGATAGCGTGGTTTGCAGACTTCATCAGGAATTCAATTGCTTTCTTGTAGTCTTCGGCTTTAAGATAATGAAATGCTGCTTGTTCTTCAAAACCATGTATGCGCCGATAGTAATCAGCGAGACGGGCGTGTCGGTGTTGCTTGTCTTCAACTAAATTGTATATTTCGCTATGGAGAAGAGGTGAAATGAATATATAATTGTTGTAATGCCTCTGCAAATATGCCCGGTCCACAAAATAATCAAATGAGAACAAGTTCTTTTTATCGATTGGTAGTTCATCCGGACTTATTTCAACACCAGCAACCGCAAGGCTGAGTATGAACTCTAGTTTATCGTTTTCCAGCAGGTCCAATCTTCTCTTTACCATCGTTTCAATATCATGAAATGCAAGGCTGAAATCAGCAAGCGCGATTTCCCCCAGATATTGATTATAGAGGTAGATTACTTTTTCTTCCTTATACAACCGTAGATACTGCAGGACATGGAACGGAGTTGTCGGTGGCAAGGTGATTTTTTCGCCGGTAATATTTTCAACGAGATTCTCCAGACGTTTTTTCTCAATGGACCTCAGTTCAAACTCTTTCAATCCCGAGATGCCGATTTCCGACATCGCCGCGGTGAAGATGAATTGTACGTTTTCATCAACGAGTCTCGTCATCAGTTGTTCGACAAAATTTGCTGATGAGGCATCCATATTCTCGATGTCTTCAATTATTATCACTACCGGGGTGTTCCATGAAAGGCGTTTGACCACTTCGGCAACGCTCTGTGATATGATTTCGCTCCGTGTTTTGATTTCAATTTTTTCCAAAATTGATTCTTCCTCATTAAGACTTAGAAAATCCAAAATAGCCAGGTAGGAAGTGCCGATATCCATAATTTCAAGTGATTTTAATTTTTTCTCAATGATTGTTTGTTTTTCTTCAATACTCTCAACATCGTATACCCCAAGTATTTGAGTGACGATATCGGTTATCGGCTTCAGGGTACGGCCAATGCTGTAAGATGGACAGAAAGTTCGGTAGATTTCTTTTTCGCGCCATTCATCAGTTACCTGATCGAGAAAAATGGTCTTGCCACAGCCTTGGTGACCCAGGACAAGTACTGCATTGGTAACAGTTAACAGATTCTTGAGCAATTCAATTTCGTTTTTGCGCGATAAGATGAGTTCTTGTTTTTTCTGCTCAGGAAATACAAGCTCACCTACTACCTTATCGATGCGGCAGACGAGTATCTGACTCGACATGCCTTCAATTGATAGCATACCCAGTGAGGTCAGCGCGAATTTTTCAATAACCTGTTTTTCGATTTCTTCAGAAAACAAGATTTCTTCGAACTTGGCGATTTTAGCAAGCCCTTTGGCAAGTCCGATATACTGGGAAAAGCCAAAACGGCCTTCAGGGTAGTTCTCTTTCATCTTCAGCAGACAGGATATAATGTTAACATCTCGACTGCGTGCCACGATCATATCTTTCTCAGCCTGGACAATGCTACCCGAAAATCTCTCGATATTGTATATAATATCCTGGAATTTTTCCTTTGTTAAACCGCGGATGAAAATACTCAAGAAATATTCCATATATGCTCCGGTCGATAATAATCGTTTATCTTCACGTAATAAATGGTTTGGTTAACAGCGTCTTGAGCGGATGAAATCTGAACCCTGCTGTTTTGTTCATTGTCACCACCATAATATTTGGGGCAAATTCGCTGATAACCTGGAGACATGCACCGCACGGCAATATGAAGTCGAGCTGGGGCGAATAGACCAAGAGCACCTGAAATTTCCTCTCGCCTTCAGAGAGCGCTTTAAATAGAGCAATTCTTTCCGCGCACATAGTCAGTGAATAGGAACTGTTTTCGATATTAGAACCGGTGTAGATCCTGCCGTCTTTGCAGAGCACCCCGGCGCCAACGCGGATCTTTGAATACGGCGCATAAGCTGTTTTGACACTTTGTTTTACTGCCCTGACCAATTCTTTAGACAGAATTTTGCTACGTGAGGCAGGCATCGAGGAAGTCTTCGCCATTTTTTATACCTTCAATATCAAGATAACAAGCAATTGTTTTTGCTAAATCGGAAAATGTTTTTCTTATCCCCAGATTGGTGCCAGTACGTTTTGCAGTCAAGACAAGGATTGGCACGTATTCGCGCGAATGGTCAGTTGAAGCGGTTGTCGGATCATTGCCATGGTCAGCCGTAATAAACAGCAGATCATTTTCATCGGTTTTCTCAATGATTCTTCCAATCCCTTGATCGATTTCAATTAACCCCTGGTTAAAACCCTCAATATCATTACGATGACCCCAGTCCATGTCAAACTGTATGAAATTCACGATAATCAAGCCGTTATTGATTTCATCCATTGCTCTAAGCGTAAGGTCTACGCATTCAAGGTCATTCACTGAATGGTATGATTTCGTGTAGCCACGATGGCTGAATAGATCGTCTATTTTACCGACTACTATAACGTCAAGCCCTTTTTCCTTTGCAATATCTAATAAAGTGGGTTCTGGAGGCGGAATGGAATAGTCTCGTCGGTCCTTGGTCCGGTAAAAGCCAGGCGATTTCCCGGTAAAAGGACGGGCTATTACACGGGCAACATTGTGTTTGCCATGCAACATTGCCCGGGCGATTTCACAGAATCCATACAGCTCATCAAGAGAGAAAACATCAATATGACATGCAATTTGGAAAACACTGTCCGCTGATGTGTAGACAATGGGTCGTTTGGTTGCAATATGCTCATCACCCAGTTTTTTTATTATTTCCGTACCTGAAGCAGCAAGATTCCCTAAAATCCTATGGCGAATTTTTGTTTCGAATTCTTTGATGATCTCATCGGGGAATCCATCAGGATAAGTTGGAAACGGTTCTTTAAGTACGAGTCCGAACAATTCCCAGTGTCCAGATGTTGAATCTTTGCCCGGTGATTTTTCAGCCATTTTGCCAAAACACGCAAGTGGTTTATCAGTCGGCTTGACACCCTTGATAGGTGCGATGTTGCCCAAACCGAGTTTTTCAAGGATTGGCAAAGTTAATCCCCCACAGCTTTGCGCGAGATTACCCAGGGTATTGGAACCCCGGTCATGATATTCTGCTGCGTCAGGTAGTTCACCAATCCCGACCCCGTCTAAAATGAGCACGATTGCTCTTTTCATTATAAAAAAGTATATATAATTTTGAGTGTTTGTAAACCCCATAGAAACCCCCGCCCTGGCGTGTCCCTACTATATTGTCATTGCCCGACTTGATCGGGTAATCCATAGTAAGCAACTTTCTGGATTCCCGCTTTCGCGGGAATGACAACTATCGGAAATTAATGTTACACAGTACTAGGCAGCGATGGTTTTTGGGAATATCTTGGTGCCTGATATGTATGTATAGATAGAAGGAGGCAGACATGAGAGACTATAAAGCAATGTATGGCGTATATCTGAGAGTCGGTATATTTTCCAGCATCGTGATTTTTGTCATGCTTTTCGCCTTTGTGCCGTATAAAGAGCCCCAGCCTTATGAACTGAAAAGGGATATTGCAACCATCATCGATATCATTAATACTGAAATAGATGTTATAGAAGAGCCGCCACCAGAAGAACGTTCCAGCGTTGCGGTTGAGGCACCGAGCGAGGTGATAGATGAAGCAGTAGAGACTATTGCGAAGACTGATTTTGAGGAAGATCCGCTCAGAATTACACCAGTGGGCCCGGAAATCGAAGTTGTTGATTTTTATCGACTTTCAATTAAACCCAAATCGATATTTAGTGCTAAACCTGTCTATCCTGAAATCTGCCGGCAAGCCGGTATTGAAGGCACGATTGTGGTTAAAATGTTGATCGATATAGACAGCAGTGTGATCGACGTGAAGATATTGAAATCGAGTGGCAATCAATTGCTCGACCAATCAGCAGTTGCCGCGGCAAGAAAATGCACATTCACACCTGGAATACAGCGGGATAAACTGGTCCGGGTTTGGGTTTCCCGGCCCGTACGTTTCAAAGTGAAATAATAACCGTACAAAGAAAAAGCCCCGCTAAAAACGGGGCTTTTTCCTACAAATCGTGTGTGTATTATTTCACGAGAATCATCTTATGGGTTGCAGTTTCGCCTTGTGCATCGAGTCTCAAGAAGTAGACACCATTAGCGACTGTACAACGCTCATCATCCTTAGCATTCCAGTAAACCGTCTTGGTACCAGCTGGTTCATGTGTACGATTGACCAATGTTTTGACCAAACGACCAGTAGCATCATAGACCTTGACCATGATCTTACCAGATTTTGTTGTCGTATAGGTGATCCCTGAATAACCATCACTCGGGTTTTTCATATTAGCAGCAAACCCAAAGACTGCTGATGGATCGTGCTGACCAGGTCTTTCCTCAACCGCAACTTTACCAGTGTGGAAACACTCATGATCAGTTATATAAGAACCCGTATACCCACCGACCACATAGACGCCGATGTCATCAAGTGCTGAGCTAGTAATAGCTAGTGTATTGACATTACCGATCGCACGATTCTTAGGCATATTCCAATCGGTCCAGACATCAGCTACTGGTTCATATGACCAGATATCTGCGCACTGTGGATTTGAATTGCCCTGTCCGCAGGTCACCCAAAATTCCTGGGCTTGAGTCGCTGGAGCATCCACACCACTGGAAGTACGATACCTACCTTCAAAACCACCAGGGATCGTTGTTGACGAACCCCAGGTGATTGAAGTCGGATCTAAAGGATCAATATTACCAACAATGTAGTCACTACGATAGGTTCCTGTACCGTCATAACCACAGGCAACTATTGCATAGTCACCAATAACACCACTGGCAAGACAACCACGACCCGGACTTGGTAAACTGGTGCAGGTTGACCAGGCATCATTGTAGATATCATAGAAATAGACATTGGTATGTGGTGTATTACCACTACCCCAGTTACCACCACCAAACATGAAGATCAATGAATCATTATACACACCACCGGTCTGGTCCATGTTTGCCATGGGTGCTGTAGCACCGGCACTCCAGGTATCAG
>JAUWCU010000144.1 GCA_030609135.1 Candidatus Stahliibacteriota bacterium
AGATATTTTGATAAAGATTATCAGGAATTTAACAACGGAATAGCGATGCTTTACGAAGTTTTTAACTCACTAAAAGAAGCGCACGGGCAGGAAAGCAGGTTGACCCCGTTAGATGTTTACTATCTAACAGGGTTGATATTAAAGAGGTTTAAATTTTTGAAGAAGCTGTTGAAAATAAATTTTTGGGTTAGATTATTTATCGGGAAAATGCGAAGATGAATACGCCGTCGATTGAGGAATGGAAAGAGGTGTATAAATTGGCAATGGAGTTTAAGGAGATGGCTGCCTGGAATTGGATGTCGGATTCAGAAGTGTTTGGTGTCCAGAATCCTGCTAATGGAGAGATAGGGTATTGTTGTGTCCTGGGCGGCGCCGGTGAATTTTTCGGACTCGCGGTATATCTCGGTACTGAGGGACTCAATGCTTATCTTGATCTTCAATCTGGTAGGCTTGGCATTAAGAATGACCCATTTGAAGTATTGCTTTCCAAAAAGTGTCTGGTTATGTCATTTGAAAACAAGTCACAGTTGTCAAAGGAAGATTTAGCAGGGATCAAAAAAATGGGGTTGTCGTTTAAGGGGCGCTATGCCTGGCCTCAATTCCGAGGGTATGAACCTGGATATTACCCCTGGTATCTGAATAGAGACCAGGTCATATTCCTGTCACTGTGTTTAAATCAGGCAAAGGATGTTGCTCCTCGGGTGAGAAAAGAGCCGGATTTGCTTGTTCGGCAACATGGTGATCTTTATTTTGTGCGGGTACCGACAAAGCAGGATAATAATATTGAATGGATCGATGCGTGGCTAAAGCCTGTGGAGTTACAAAAAGTCGTACGGGTTACTTATGATTTTAATACTGCACAATTGAAGGACATTGAAACGACCGCTTCCCGTACCGGCATGGAATGGGAGATTGATGCGTTTTTTGTGTCGATGTGTGTTAGAGAGAAAGATGAAAGACCACATTACCCACTGGCATTTCTGTGCGTTGATAGAGCCAGTGATTTTATCCTAAGTGTTCATCTTGCTCATCATGCCCGTTACGAAATGGATTTTATCGATTATTTTATAAACATAATTAAAGAGCATAAAATATTGCCAAAGAGAATTTCAATAAAGAAACAAGAACTGGGAACGTATCTCGAACCGCTTCTCGAAAAATTCTCAATCGAACTGAACCTTGTTACAAAATTCGCCGTGTTAGATAAGGCGCGCCGGAGTTTGTCACAAGAGTTAACCAAAGGAGAGAAGTATGTCTGATCCAACACCATGGTTTGCCTTTGTGCCGAATAAACAGAAGACAATATGGTTTCAGTTCTTTGAAGCGATGGACACGACGACATTGAATACCACAAATATTGAAATCCAAAGTTTAAAATCAGATAGTTTTAATTATCCAATAACAAATATTACTTACATAGACAGTACTTATGAGCTAACCCTTGAAGTTGATTCGTTTAGATTTAAAGATACTGTGCAAGTGCGGTTCAGTGATAGTGTCACAGATTTAGCTGGCAAGAGCATAGAAAGTGGTTCGAAGGATAAGGGTATTGCCTACACCCTTACCTTTGTCGTCAGCGTAAAACAATTGACTGACAATGATTTATGGGATCTTTATTCTGATGTCTATCATGGTAAGATCGTCTGGACTCATGATTCAGCCGGCAATGCAATACGAACTGTTTTATGTTCTCGGTAACAATTTAAGAGATACAGCATCCTTCTTTTCTCTTTTATCCTTCGAGTAACCCCGCACTTTTGCAAAAGTGCGGGGGCATCGAGAAGTACCTTAAATGATTATAAAGAAGTTCTCGACTACACTCGCCTGTCTCGAACAAGGTGAGAGGAACGGTAATAATCGTAATGAATTTCAAAGAAGTGGGTAAACCTCAGGCAGGAGTTCTGTTCATTTGACGAAAACAGATGTTCCATTGTTTGATTTTGAGTCAGGTTGAAAGTTCACCTACTTGACCATGGGGTAAATTCCGAGTATACTTAAATTTAGTTTAATAATTATCTTATTGCAAAGGGAATAATATATGTCAAAGAATGAATGGGAAACGATAATCTTTAGTATAGAGGACAGAATAGCCAGAGTAATGCTAAATCGTCCGGATGTTCACAATGCTTTTGATGATGTAATGATCAAGGAGCTTAGTGTTGTTTTTGATGAGATTGAAAAAAATCAAGATATCAGGGTTGTGATCTTAACTGGTAAAGGTAAATCTTTTTGTGCGGGTGCTGACCTGAACTGGATGAAACGTGTGAAGGACTACTCCTATGATGATAACCTGAAAGGGTCTTTAAAACTGGCTGATTTGTTTTATAATATCTATGCTTCATCTAAACCGACAATTGCTAGAGTTAACGGTACAGCAATTGGTGGTGGCACTGGGCTTGTTGCAGTGTGTGATATTGCAATTGCCGCAGACCGGGCAAAGTTCAGTTTCAGCGAGGTAAAACTCGGTCTCATACCTGCCTGCATTTCACCTTATGTGATGAAAAAGTGCGGTGAGGGAAAGTGTCGTGAATTCTTTCTGACTGGTGAACGTTTGACTGCTGAGAGAGCCCATGCTGCGGGTTTAATCAATATGGTTGTTCCTCTTGATGAACTCGATAATGTTGTTGACGAACTGGTGAAGAGGTTAGTGTCCAGTGGACCTGAGGCAATCACCAAATGCAAGGAGTTGCTGCGTAATGTTGCCCAGATGCCCTTTGATGAGGCAAGAGAATATACTGCCGAGGTGATTGCACGGCTGCGTATTTCTGACGAAGGTCAGGAGGGCATGAATGCATTCCTGGAAAAACGTCGCCCAGAATGGACGAAATAAAACCGCAGGATTGCTTCACTCGCAGGAGACGCAGCATCGCTTCGCTTGCAGGATCACTTTGTTCGCTTAAACAATGAAATTTAAATACGAAGATTTAGAAATCTGGAAGTTGGCTATTGAATTAATTAAAGTTGTTTATAAATTGCTTGAAAAATGCCCCAAGGATGAGAAATATGGACTGAAATCACAAGGCAAAAGAGCAGTAGTATCTATAGCCTTGAACATTGCTGAAGGCAGTGGACGTCATACTGATCGTGATTTTAGTGTTTTCATCAACCGAGCGATTACTTCTCTGCAAGAAGTCGACGGTGTTTTGAAAATTAGCATCGAGTTAAATCATATAACCAAAGATGATTATGCGCTTGCTGATTCATTAATTGAGAAAGAGTATTACAAACTAATTGCCTTTGATAAATCGCTTATTAAAAAGCCGAAAAATAGAAGGCGTTATTCTTCGTGAGTATTTAAATTATGGCGAGCCCCGTCAAATAATAAAAAGAGACTTGCGATGTCTACAGAAAACAAGTTTAGCAAAAAGATTAATGTGGTAAAAACCACAAATATCTTGTATTTTACAGGGCGAGCTGCAGGCGATACTGCAAGTCCCGTAGGGACGATACTGCGAATCCTCGCCCATCAACGATGGGCTGGATGATACTGCGAATGAAATGATACTGCTTTTAAACTATGTTTAAAAAAATTCTAATTGCCAACCGGGGTGAGATTGCTATTCGTATCGCCCGCGCATGCCATGAAATGGGTATTGCAACAATCGGCGTATATTCCACAGTTGATGCCAATTCATGTCACCTTTGGTACATGGATGAGGCGGTCTGCATTGGTGATCCTGCACCCGGAGCAAGTTATTTGAACATCCAGACTATCATTGAGCAAGCACGCAAAACCGGGGCTCAAGCAATTCATCCAGGTTATGGATTTCTGGCAGAAAATGCACGGTTTGTCAAAGCTTGTGAGGATGCCGGGATTGTTTTCATCGGGCCGAGCTCCCGAGCAATGAGTCTTGTTGGTGATAAGGTGGCATCGCGTAATACAGTAAGGCACGTCGATGTGCCGATTATCCCGGGTATGCAAGCAAGTAGTACAGACTTGGTTGAGTTTAAAAGCATGGCTGACCGAGTGGGTTACCCAGTTATTGTCAAGGCGTCGATGGGCGGTGGCGGTAAGGGCATGAGAATTGTGCGCAGTGAGCAAGAACTCGAAGCCAGTGTTAACGCCGGGCAAAGAGAGGCTCAGAGTGCCTTTGGTGACGCTACGGTTTTCCTTGAGAAATATATTGAGAAGCCACGGCACATTGAGTTTCAAGTTATTAGAGATACCCATGGTAATGTTGTCCATTTATACGAGCGCGAATGTTCTATTCAACGTCGCCACCAGAAGATAATTGAGGAGACGCCTTCCCCAGCCCTTGATAATGCTCTGCGTACCAAGATGGGTGAAGCGGCAAAGAGAGTTATTGAAGCTGCTGACTACACCAATGCTGGAACCGTTGAATTTCTCGTAGACCAGAACAAAAAATTCTATTTTCTGGAAGTGAATGCGCGTGTTCAAGTCGAGCATCCGATTACCGAGATGGTTACTGGTATAGATTTAGTGCGTCAACAGATTCTGGTCGCGGCCGGCGGAAAACTCGGGTTCCAGCAAAAAGACATAAGTCAACGCGGGCATGCAATAGAATCACGTATTTACGCTGAAGATCCAGACAACAACTTCATGCCGTCGCCAGGTAAGATACTATTCCTGCTTGAGCCAAGTGGGCCGGGTATTAGGGTAGATTCAGGGATAAGTCAGGGTTGGGATGTACCACCTCATTACGATCCCATACTTTCCAAGCTAATAACCTGGGCTGAAACAAGAGAAATATCACTCGCCCGCATGTCCCACACTTTAGAAAACTATATTATTCTCGGTATCAAAACCAATATTGGTTTCTTGAAGCGCATTATGGATACAGAAAAATTCATAACTGGTGAATACCATACGCATTTTATTGATGATAATGAAGAAGCCCTAATCCCTCAACATGAGAACATAACCCAGGTTTTAATTGCCGCTTCTTTGATAAAGACATTAAGGAGAACAGGGGTCAGTGCCCAAATCGCCTCCAAAGCAGCGCAGGTTCACAAAATAACGACGCCGTGGCAAGAACTGGGCTCTTGGGAAATATGCAGACACTGATGTATATGCAGGATCGCTTTGTTTCTCGAATTATCTCGAAACAAGCTCGCAGGATCATTTTACTTGCAGGAGATGCAGTACCGTCCCGACATTGGTCGGGACTCGCTAAAGAAAGAACGGGGCGAGCCCCGTCAAATAATAAAAAGAGACTTGCGATGTCTACAGAAAACAAGTTTAGCAAAGAGATTAATGTGGTAAAAACCACAAATATCTTGTATTTTACAGGGCGAGCCG
>JAUWCU010000169.1 GCA_030609135.1 Candidatus Stahliibacteriota bacterium
TTATTTAATGTAAATATGGGCAGAAAAGGTAACCAGCTTTTTGGCGGAGAAGAGGTTGATTTTTTCCAGAGACTGCTCTCTTCAGGTAGCAAAGGAGTGTACCAGCCTAAGGCTGTAGTTTATCATATAATAAGCAAACCACGACTAAAAAAGAACTACTTCAGAAGGCTACATTATACAGCAGGGGTACAGCGAGCGTTACTCGATGATCAGGTCTGCCAACGCTCATTATTCGGAATTCCGCTTTTTATATTTCCTCAGTTTATGCGGAGCATAAGAAATTATGTCTCTACTAGTTTTTCGCATGGGTGGAATAAATCTTTTAGAAAAGAGATGAATATCTGGTGGGATATAGGGCTTATGGCGGGGAAAATCACTGAATACAAGAAAAGAAGATAGCGTCTAATGCTGTTAGTCCCACCTATCATTAAGAAATTAATGAAAAACTGAACCAACGAGAGGCAACTTTGAAACCTTCAAAAAATAGACCGATTTTCATTGTAGGGGCAGCACGCTCGGGTACCACCTTGCTGCAATATATGCTGCGCTCACACTCCAGAATTTCCCTGCCCACAGGTGAATCCCAATTTATGATTCCACTTTATAGAAATGCGGCCAAATTCGGCGATCTGTGTCGACTCGAAAATGTGCGTCAAGTGCTTCAGGAGATGTATCGCATAAGCGCCAATTTTTTGGAAACTGACCTCCATGGAATGCGTTTTGATATCGAGACACTGTCAAGAGAGTCACGGGCTCAAGGGTGTGACACTATCCCGAAGATTATCGCGGGCCTGTTTGAAAAAAATGCTCGGGGTGAGGGCAAAGCACGCTGGGGCGATAAGACACCTTATTATATATTGCACCTGCAAACAATCAAGGAAATGTTCCCTAATGCTCAAATCATACATGTAATACGGGACGGACGGGACTGTGCGCTATCAATGCTTAGTCGTAAGTATGATCTTGGTATTTATAACACTTATCATGCCGCAAAACATTGGCAACAGTACGTGGAAACCGGCCAGGCAATTGGCCACGAATTAGGTTCCGATGTTTACTATGAAATTCGTTATGAAGATATTCTGGCTGATCCAGTTGTGGCAATGAAGAAGATCTGCGTTTTTTTAGAGGAGGAATACAACGACTCCCTTGTCAATTTTAACAAATCAAGTGAGCCCGGAAAGACACCACTCCTGCAAAAACCCATTCAGCAAGACAATGCCCAAAAATGGCGCAGACTGATGACGCACCGGCAAATCCGTACCTTCGAGAGCGAGGCGGGTCATACCCTGGTACGTAATGGATATCCTGTAATTACCAGAGCAAAACCACTGCCTTTATTATTAAATGTCACTTACAGACTGCATAATAAAATAATGACCCGGTATAACCACACATTTCTCAAGCAACGTCGGTAGCTGGTTCAAATGTATTTGAGCTCTAACATCGTACGCATGATTGATTACTTTTGAGTAAGATTACTGCAACTATGGAAGTTGAAATATGAACTTAACGCGACGTATTATTCATAAGTCTTAAAATTGGCATACAACGATGGATCTTAGTATCATAATATGTACCTATAATCGGTCACAGAGCTTGTGCTCGACACTCAAGTGCTTGGAATGTATGATTGTTCCTGAGGGAGTGAATTGGGAAGTTTTGGTTGTAGACAACAACTCAAAGGATAAAACGAGGGAAGTAGTTGAAGATTTCTCTCGGAGAGGGGCTTTAAATTTAGGGTATCTCTTTGAGGTGAGGCAAGGTAAATCCTTTGCTTTGAACAGAGGCCTTGAGAGTGCAAAAGGGGAAATAATAGCCTTTACCGATGACGATGTCCTCGTGGATAAAGGGTGGCTTGTAGCCATCATTACAGCCACCCGGCAGTACCAGGATTACGATGGTTTTGGAGGCAGGATAATCTCCCTCTGGAAAACCAGGTTGCCTGAATGGCTGGCTATAACAGGGGAATATAATTCGCTCAGAGGAACTGGTTTCTTAAGGGATGATGGTTGTGATGACAAAGAATATTCCGAAACCGAAAACGGGGTGCCTTGTGGCGCTAATATGTTTTTCAGAAAACGCGCCGTAGAGGAAAATGGCTTCTTCAGATTAGACCTGGGCCCTAAAGGGAAAAAGTTGGAGGCAGCGGAAGATACCGAATACTGTTGGCGGATGCTTCAATCTGGTAAGAAATTTATGTACATAGCTGATGCTCTAATATACCATCAGGTTGAACCTGAAAAACTCACAAAGGATTATCTGACCAGATGGAGATATTACTGCGCAAGATCTGTGGTTAGATATAAAGGGCTACCTGAAAACACTACATACTATTTTAACGTACCGAGATATCTTATCAAGCAGTTACTTGAGTGCTTCATCAGATGGAATTTATCGATTAATTCCAAGCGACGCTTTTACCAAAAATTGAGGTTTTGTTGGACGTTAGGTGAAATTGTAGAAAGTTACAAAATGAGACGAAGCAGTTGTAATATACGAACCATCTGAGGTCTTGGAGGAAAATGATGGATCCGACAGTAAGCGTAGTCATCCCAACATATAATACGGCCAGATATATCTCTGAAGCAATAGAGAGTGTGCTTGCCCAGACTTATAATGATTTCGAGATAATCGTTGTTGATGACGGTTCCACAGACAATACATATGAAGTCATAAAGCAGTGTCATGCTAATAATACACCGGATGTTGAACTGATCGAAGCCACTAACCCCTTTCAACAAACCCAACGAACCCAACGAACTCACCTGACCCA
>JAUWCU010000077.1 GCA_030609135.1 Candidatus Stahliibacteriota bacterium
CACCTGATGCGGAATCCAGTCTTTTGTATTTCCTTATTTTCCTGGATTCCCTGGTTCCCCTGGTCCCTTCGACATATAACTCAGGACTACAGCAAGCTATGGAGAACTATCAAATTAAACTATTTAAGGTTCTGAGTAATAATTGATTAAGACACTGTGTCTCTACTGCAGGGCTATCTCATGATAAACTATCAAATGACAGGAAAATTTATAGAGGTAAAGTTGACGTTATCAACGTTCTAAAATCATCAACTGGAAATTATTGTCTTGACAAAAACAGTGCGTTAGTTACAATTGATGGTGAGAATGAAGAAGGTAGTGAATTGCTATGGCTAAAATAGGTAAAGAATATATTGATGATTTAACCGGGCTTTACAATCGGCGTTATCTAAAGAAAAAACAAAGGGAAATGGCGGAATTTTGCGAAAAGAACATTGTCTTTTCCTTGGCAATGATTGACATCGATCGCTTTAAGGAAATTAATGACACTTATGGCCACGTAAAAGGAGACGACGTAATAAGAGAGTTCGCACAATTTCTCAAGGGTATGTTGAGGACAGCTGACATAGTAACAAGACTTGGCGGTGATGAATTTGTTTGCATAATGCTCTACGCTAATCGTCAGGAAGCGGAACAGATTTTTTGGCGAACGTTGACCAAATGCAAGCAGAGGAAATTTAGCGAATTGACAATTACAATAAGTGCTGGCATCTCATCATATCCTGATGATGGTGATAATTTTGATAAGCTCTTGAAGATGGCCGATGCGTCTTTATATGATGCGAAGAGGGCAGGAAGGGACAGGATAGGGATAAAAACAAAGGCAAGGATAGAAATACCGACCAGGGAATTTATCGATAGAAGAAAAGAAAAAGAGGCGTTAAGGGCCGTTCTAGCAGAAGACGATCGTAGAATACGGACCGCAATAATAAAAGGCAATGTTGGTATTGGCAAGACGAGATTAGTGAAGGAGATTTTGAATAATCTGAGTTGTAGCGAGGTTCTTTGGAGTAACTGTTTGGCCTTTTATGATGAGATACCTTATTATTCAATAAGGGAGATAATAAGATACAAAATAGGCCGGCGTGGCGCAGCAGTATTAGACGATATGCCGATGGCATATCGGATCGAGATAGGAAAATTGCTTCCTGAGCTGATCGATGAGATTGAAGAAAAGATAGAGGAAATAGGTCTCGTGCTGGACCGGTATCGGTTATATGAGAGTGTCAAACGAATAATCGAAATCGGTGAACGTCGGAAAGTAATTGTGATCGATAATATGCAATGGGTAGACCGGGAGACGATTGAGGTAATAAAATATCTATTAAGGTCATTAAGAGATAATGATATAGTATTTGTATTGATCTATCGACAAGAGGAGAAGACTGAGCTTTTAGATGGTTTTACCTCATATATAAGTCGGGAGATTGAGGTAACTGGATTAGAGATAGTGCAGTTTGAGCATAATGAGATTACCGAGATAGTAGGGGCAGTGATCGGTGAGGAACCAGGCAAAGAACTGGTGGAATACATTGAAAAGGAAAGTGGCGGGAATCCGTTCTACATTGAGGCGATACTAAAGGAATTGAACGCGGCTGGGTATTTAAAGATGAAAGGCGAGCATTGGCGGTTTGAGAAACCCTGTGAAGTGAAAATACCAAAAAGCATTGAAGATATTACCGATAGGAAGTATCATGTTTTAAGTAAGGAAGGTAAGGAGATAATAGAGATTGCGAGTGTGATAGAAAGATTTGATATTGAAATCTTGAAGGAGATAACTGGCTACAATGAAGGGCATATTATAGGTTTAATTGAGGATATAAAAAGGCTGGGGTTAATAAGGGAATGTGAAGATAGAATAGAGTTTCAGGAAGAGGTGTCTCGTGATGCAGTATACAAAAGTCATGTTGCGGGAATGAAAAGAAGAATGCTCCATAGGAAAGTAGGTAAGAAACTTGAGGAACAGTACAAAGGGAAAGAGCATGAGGTGATTGAGGAATTGGCGTTTCATTATTATCGGGGAGCACAGAAAGAAAAAGGTGTGAGATATTGTATTGAGGCTGGTGATAGCGCGAAAGCGCTGTATGCGAATACAAATGCGATACAGTATTACACCTGGGCAGAGGAGCTTTTAAGAAAATCAGAAGAGGAAGAGGATATAAGACTAAGGATTGATTGTTTATTAAAACGTGTGGATGTATTGAGTTTAATAGGTGAGAATGAGGTTGCCTTGGAATATTTAGAAAAAGGGTCAAAAGATGCGCGCGAGATTAAAGACAGAAAGAGAGAAGTAGATATCAGGAGTAAAAGAGCCAGAATTTATTTTAATATTTCTCAGTATCGTGGGGCAATAGATGAAGCAACTGGATGTATGAAGACATATAAGGAAATCGGTGATAAAAAAGGAACTATAGAAATATTGAATATCATTGGACTTGTTTATTACAATCAGGGAAAGTATAAGAAGGCCTTAAAAGCTTATGAAGATTTATCAAAAACATTAAGTGGTATAGTAGATAAAAATTTTGAAGCAACTATGCTTAATAATGTTGGGAATGTTTATAAAGATTTAGGAGACTATAACCAAGCGTTAAAAAATTATAAAGAATCAGTAAAAATATTAAAAGATATAAGAAACAAAAGCTCTGAAGGATTGGTACTTGGTAGCATTGGTAATATTTACCGCGTCTTAGATAACTATAACAGTGCATTAAGTAATTATGCGGATTCATTGAAAATATGTAGAGATATAGGAAATAAAAAAGGTGAGACAACGGGGCTTAACAATATTGGTTTGGTTTATTTTAATTTAGGAGATTATGATAAGGCCATAAAATATTATGAGGATTCATTGAAAATATTTAGGGCAATGGAAAGTAAACATGGTGAGTCAGTAGTGCTTGATAATCTTGGCGCCGTTTACAACATTCGGGGAGATTATAACAGAGCGCTTAGATATTTTGAGGATGCTATTAAAATAACAAAAGATATAGGAGATAAAAAAGGTGAATCGGAAGCACTTGATAAGATTGGTAACATTTATTTCAGTTTGGGAGATTACGACAGAGCATTAAAATATTTTGAAGAATCTCTGAAAATAGCAGAAAAGATAAAATCGAGAAAACGAATCTACGGTAGTTTGTTATCTCTGGCGAATTTATATTTAACCCTTAATAAAATTGAAAAGGCAAAAGGATTCATTGATAAGGCATACAACAAGACAAAAGATTCAGATTCAAAAGAAATGTTGAGAGAAGTTTTATTTCTTCTATGTGATTTCTATCTGATAGAAAGACATTTTGTTGATTTCAAGAAGACCGTTGGAACGCTCCGAGATTTGTCTAAAGGAACAAAATCAAAGTGTCTTGAAAGTAGTATAGACCTCTTGTTGGGTCGCCACTATACCGAAACAATGGATTTTGAGAATGCGAGAAAGCATCTAAACAAAGCATTAAAGGTATTTAAGAAGATAGGGGAACGACTGAATGCAGGAAGAACTTACTATTACATGGGAATGATGGAATTAACAATGGGTAAGAAGTCTGTTTGTCAGAAGCATTTAACAAAAGCTTCAGAGATATTCGAATCACTGGGTGCGAAAGGATGGAAGGAAAAAGTAGAGGAAGCTATTGCGTTGAGATAGAATAGTCGTACTCGTAGTTCGTTTTTCGTATTCGTAAGAAAACAACGACAAAAACGATTTAAATGGTAAACAACCGCACAGAGTGCCATAACCGTTCATGATAATGAACCATAACCGCTCCTTTAGAGCCAACATTTAACCATCTTTCTTGTCTCTTCTGACTGTGGTATTATTTTCAAAACCTTGTCCAACACCTTTTTTGCATCCGCCATGTTTTCGCCACGATACTTGGCGGATGGCGTCCGCCTCTTTTTTTGGCGGATATCATTATCGTGCTCCAAGCAACTTTTCGCAAAATTTATTGCATTGCTCTCCATTTTATTCAATATCACCCTGCGCATGTGCTCAGACCAAGGATCATACATCTTTTTAAACGGCTCGCCGCGGAATAACTTGAAAGCTCGCAAATACTCTTTCTTGGCAAACCCCCATTCACCTGCGCGCTCCAAAGCCTTTGCATTGGTAAGCGCAACTTTAAAATCATTGTAATCAGTTGTAAGATAAACACCACGATTAACTAATCTAGGTTCCCCATGCCTCGATGAAATCATAAGTAGATGACCGGATAACCTGAGTTTCTTCTTTAATCTTACAAGAAGATGGGCTAAAAGGCTCAAAGGATTCGCACTTTTGGGCCAAAAATTCATGAAGATATCTTTTAAAGTAATGATCTTGTCGGGTTCACTTATCTTTAGTGCCAAGTGAATTAGAAGTGCCTTTTCCTTAGGCGTTAATTTTGTCTTCGCGTATTGCTGGTTCTTATAGATTGTAACGTTACCCAGAAGTTTAATGTGATGGACCGGTTTCTTCTGATTGAATATTGGAAATTTCAGCATCGCCCTTGGCAAGCCAGTAGGTTTTCCTTTTTCAAGAAGATGCAAAACTGGTTTTGGAAAAAATACAATGTGACGGTGGAAGATTCCAAGGAGTCCTTTTCTCTGGGCGAAATTGAGAGCCTCATAATAATCTCTGAACCGCGAGGTTTCTATTGCTCTACACAGAAGGTAGTGAAGACGGTAGGTTGGAAACTCATACAGGCTCTTGGGAATCGTTGTTCGGTTGATAAGAACCTGCAGGATCTGCATCTCATGTCTCATCCGGTATTTCTTCATAAGCGGCAAACACCTTTTCAAAAAGGCTTGGGCTTCGTGTTGTTTACCCAGTGCCCGGGACACCTGCGCCAATCCTATCGAGGCGGAAAAAAGGATATTTCGAAAGTTGGTACTTTTTGCCTTTTCAAAAGACTTCTCATAGAAATGATTAGCCTCCTCAAGATAACCCTGTGCAAAGCTAATATTTGCCTTAATCTGATAAAAGCGGCTCGAATACGTTTCTTCAGATCCAATCGGTCTAACTCTGTTCAGAAACTTAAGACTTTGCTGATACTGTCCAGTCATGCCATATGACATTGCAATCTTTTTGCAAAGCAGCTGTTTTGTAGTTTGTCCAATATCCATTCCGTTAACAAGTTTTTTATAATAGAAAATACTCTCCTTGTACCGAGTAGCAAACGTCAGTATATCACCCAGAGTCATCCAATAAAATGAGTAAGGAAGTGTAGCAAGAAGTCTGCGACATTTTTCAAGATGCTTTAGTCCCTCTTTCACTTGAAGAAGTTCACTATGAGTCATTGATAAAAGGAAGTGAAGAGTAAATCTGAGACTTGTATCTCTTACCTTTGCCATCCTTTTTGAAATTATTTTTAGAATCTTAAGCTGTTTTTCCGGCTCTCTCATCCACTGGAGAGCAGAAACCTCTAATAATCCGGCAAAGATAGAAGAGAACAGATACCCCTTTTTTTTCATGGTTTTTCTGATTTCTGCCGCCTTATTGTATATCTCGGTGCGCGGGATAGTGTTATATAGCAGGTGAAGTCGTTCTAATCTTCGATGTGATGAAAGAAATTTTTCGGGTATATCCTTAAGAATAGATATATCCGTTAAGGCGGATAGCCCGTTCAATAGTTTAGCTGCTTTCTCAAGCTCTTCTTTTTCAATAAAGCGCCGAGCCTGTTGCATTCCATTTTCCAGTTCAGGTGAATCAGGGCAAACCAGACTCAATGGTTCATCCTTCTGTCTGTTCACCAAACCATACCGCTTCCAAATCATCCATACCCCGTTGTGTGAAATATACAGACCTTGCTCTTTTAGTATTCGCGCCGCTTTCTTTGTCGTTAAGCCAGGTTCATGTTCTTTTAAAAGCATTATTTTCTTCTCTATTCTTTTCGAAAATCTCCTGTTAGAAGTTTTGTAAGAAATTTTCCTTCTGATATTTTCTTTCCCCCCTTTTCTGTACTGTTTTACCCACTGCCAAAGCGTCATATAAGAAATCCCATAGAGATGGGCGATTTTTCTCAAGGAACCACGTTTTCCTAAGTACGCATCTACGATTTCAACCTTTTTTTCAAAAGGGAGTTTTGCGGCTGTATAAGATTTCATGGTGAAAATTATACGGCATATCAAGGGGTTTGTCAAATGAAATAATGATCGCTGGAAACCTGTTATAATCAACGTCTCGGCCGTCTCCCGAGGCAGAATAGAAACATTGATTTAAGTATAATATATAAAACTCTAAATATGAAGCAGTGGAGTATGAGTTTACATGTCTATCAGAGGGCAACTATCTTATTTAGAAAGGAGGTTTATCATGATAAACAAACATGGGTTTCATACTAAGGACTCAAGCAAGATGTGGCAGGATCGACGTGGAGATTTTCTGAGACCAATTCTGGTGTCAGCTATATTATTTCTCATACCAGGTTTGGCAATAGCAGATTGGTTCTGGCAAAACCCTCTACCACAGGGGAATCCGCTTCAGCAAGTATATTTCATTGACAATAATACCGGCTACGCTGTAGGTGATGTTGGTACTGTCATGAAGACCACTGACGGCGGGGTGAATTGGATAAACCAGGGTACGCTTACAAACGAAGACTTATGTTCTGTGGATTTTCCTGTGGATGCACAGACCGGTTATGTTGTTGGTTCAGGTGGCTATATTGCTAAGACCACTGATGGCGGATCAACCTGGGTCGAGCAGTCCTCAGGCGTAACCAATAGTCTGCGTGCTGTTGATTTTGTGGATGCCCAGACTGGTTATGCGGCGGGGACCTATATCATATTGAAAACAACCAATAGTGGGGCAACATGGTCCATAGTCCAGTCTCCGTCTAATACTTACTGTAATTCTATCCATTTTCCTGTGCCCGACACCGGCTATGTCACGGGTTGGGACGCCGGTCAAAGTAAGGGAACAGTCTTCAAGACCACGGACGCCGGAGTCACATGGATAGATGTAGATCCAGGAGTAAACACTTCCCTTTACGGCATATATTTTCTGGATGCCCAGACTGGTTACATTGTAGGTACTGTTGGCTGCATTAAAAAAACCACGGACGGTGGAGCAACCTGGGTTAGTCAACACTCCCAAAACCTCATATCTTTTTTCTCTGTTCATTTTCCTGTGGACGCCCAGATTGGCTATGTTGTAGGCTACTCTAATACAACCAAGTTAGGTCTTATCTACAAGACCACTAATGGCGGAGCAACCTGGGTCAGCCAGAACTCAGGCATACAGTGGGCGGACCTTCAATCTGTCCATTTCCCCATTGGTACGGAAACAGGATATGTTGTTGGAGGCTCCGGTGTCACCTTGAAAACAACGGATGGCGGGGCTATTTGGAGCAGGCAGGGCTCAGGCGCATACAAAACCCAATGTGCGGTTCAATTTCCAGTGGATGCTGATACTGGTTATGTCTCAGGGTATATAGGCACCCTCTTAAAGACCACTAATGGCGGGAATACCTGGGTCAACCAGAACCCGGGCACATCGTATGAGATTAGCGATATTGATTTTCCTGTAGATGCACAGACCGGTTACCTCGTAAGCGAGTTAGGCTACCTCGCAAAAACCACCAATGGTGGAGCAACCTGGGTCAGTCAGAACTCAGGTACAAGCGGCGATATTCTCTGTGTTCATTTTCCGGTGGATGCTGATACTGGTTATGCCGGTGGGTATTTTGATATTTCTCATGGCATGATTTTAAAGACCACTAATGCTGGGGCAACCTGGATTACCCAGACCACCTCGGTACCGCAAATTAGGGGTTTTTGCTTTCCTGAGGATGCAACAACCGGCTACGCCGTAGGTAATTTAGGTTATATCGGAAAGACCACGGATGGCGGATCGACCTGGGTTAATATTAGTATAGGGAGTGATTGGTTTTACGGTCTCTATTTCTTTGATGTGAATAATGGTTATGTTGTAGGAAGTGGGAATACAGGCGCTCCTATTTTTAAGACTACTGACGGCGGGGGAACATGGATCGTCCAGTATATGGACGTTTACATCCTTTGGTCAGTCGATTTTCCTCTGGGTGGCACGACTGGCTATGCAGTAGGCGGTGATTTTTGGGGTTACTCTCCTGTCTTTAAGACTACAGATGGCTGGTCATGGGAAAGGCAAACTATAGGTTTCGGAGGCTCTCTTAGCGATGTTCATTTCCCGGTTGGTGTTGATACTGGTTATGTCGTGGGAAGTTGGGGTGCCATTTTGAAGACTACGGACGGTGGGGTAGGCGGAGTTACCGAAGAGAAAACTCAAAGAGAATTAAAGGTAATGGGTCTTTTGATTGGAAATTCTCCGAATCCTTTCTCAAAACAAACAATCATCCATTATCAGGTTTCAGTCCCTGGTTCGGTTAACCTGGTTGTCTACAATATTGCCGGTCAAATGGCGAAGACACTGGTAAATGATTATCGGGTAAAGATTGGTAAACACAGCGTCATCTGGGATGGTCGAGATGAAAATGGCTATAAGGTTCCGGCTGGTGTCTATTTCTGTCGATTAGAAACGGACGGATTTTCGCAAACGAAGAAACTGATCTTGCTGAAATAGAATCTTATAAGAATGTTTACGCATGCATACCCCTCCTATGCATAATGCAGGGTGCTCAGTGCATCTCTAAGATACTGGGCGCCCCCTGTATTTCCCCTCCCCTTTACCCCGTGAAATACGGGGTTTTTGATGGTGTTAAAACAGTAAGTTCAGGTAGCGAACATATTACGGAGTAGCAGACCTTGGAAGGAATGTTCAGATGAGCGGGATTTATCAAACATTGCTCAATAAATTGAGCAACTACAGTTTTCTCACCGTTTCGCCGATATTTATCCCGCCTGTCCTGTCCCGTAGTAGTGGTTTGATTTATCAAACGTTTTAAATACACACGATAAATCCCGCAAGTCTATTTGGAGATCCTCCTGGAGTGCGTCAGCTTGCTGACGCTCACCTATGCAATAGCGAGCTATTGCACTCCATTTATTGAAATAGAAAAGCCGTACTCGTCCCGCAAAGCGGGATCCTCGATTTATCCCGCTTCGTATCATAGCTCCATAAATAGGACTGCGGGATTTACCGATCATTA
Source organism: Candidatus Stahliibacteriota bacterium (assembly GCA_030609135.1). Taxonomy (GTDB): domain Bacteria; phylum Hydrothermota; class Tepidihabitantia; order SM23-42; family SM23-42; genus JAUVZL01. The sequence continues at coordinate 9,066 of JAUWCU010000077.1, forward strand.
TATGTGTCAATATGAAAAATCGGGATACTTCGTATTCGTAAGAAAACAACGACAAAAACGATTTAAATGGTAATCAACCGCACAGAGTACCTCGGTTTTTAATCGGTCAATATTATCAGATACATATTTTTCAGATAATTTCAATAATGACTTTCTTGTACTTGACATAAAATATCTGTAGGTTATAATTCAACTATAGATGAGAGCAAAAAGACCATCGCGATTGGCAATCATTGATCATCGTAAGAAGCCAAAGAAAAAGGTTGCTGAACCATTTATTTTAGAGACCAAACTTATACCTCCAGTACCAAAAAAGAATACAATTTCCCGACCTCGATTGGTTTCATTACTTAAGAAAAATCTTAACAAGAAATTGCTTCTTATCACGGCTGATGCGGGTTATGGCAAAACAACCTTGCTGTCACAATTCTTGCATCAGGGTTATTCCCCAGGTGCCTTCTATGATCTTGATGTAAATGACCGAGACCTTTCGGTCTTTCTTTTACACCTTATTGAGGCGATGGGAAAAATACAGAAAGGTCTTGGTAAAAGGACAAAGAATCTTCTTTCACATCTGGAAAACATCACTAAGAATATCGAGATGATTATGGGCACTTTGATAAATGAAATCGTAAAAAAACGGAAAGAAGATTTTCTTATTATTTTAGATGATTTACACACCGTTCCGCAAAACAGTTCAATTTATCGGGCGCTTGATTACTTCATTGAACACCTACCGGAGAATACCCACATCATTATATCCACACGCGCCGCGCCGCCGCTGCCATCGCTGGCAAAATGGCGTACAAAGCAGGATGTTTTTGAACTAACCAAAGAGGACCTAAGGTTTACTGAAAAAGAGATAAGATCTTTGCTCAAAAACATTTATAAAACCACACTTAGTTCAAAAGAGTTAAAAGAACTTACCCTACATACTGAGGGTTGGGCAACTGGTTTACAGATGATATTACAGCATACGAAAGCTGAGAAGATAAAGAATACCTTAAATAATTATCTTGAATCCGATGTTCCACTCTTTGACTATTTTGCCAACGAGATATTGAAAAGTGAAACAGAAAAAACAAGAAAATTCTTGTTGAAGTCTTCGCTACTGGAATGCCTCAGTCCGGATGCGTGCTGTGCGATTTCCAAAACAGAGAACTCTAATGAAGTACTGATATATTTGGTGCAACACAATGTTTTTACGACATTGGTTTCATCGCGCCCTCGAATTTACAAATACCACTATCTATTTCGGGAATTCCTTCAGCACAAACTTGGACAGGTGATTTCTGTAAAAGAATTACGCCATCTGCATATGAATGCAGCGAAATTTTACATCAATACTAAGAACTGGAATAGGGCAATTCACCATCTCGTTGAATCAGAGGCATATGAACGAACCGCGAGAATTATTGAAAAAATAGGTATTAACCTGGTTCATACCGGAAGAGTTGACATCCTTTTTCACTGGATTGAATCTCTGCCTGATGAAGTTGTAAAAAACCACCCCTGGTTGCTCCTTTATGAGGCACAGATTTCGCAGCAGTGGGGTAAATGGAATGAATCTCAAGCTCTGTTCAGGAAAGCACAGAGGATTTTTCAACGGCGGGGTGAGTTAAGTGGCGCAGCCGAGGCGCTGTATAATATCGGCAATATTTATTCTGGCCGGGGGGATTATACAAAGGCAATGTTGATATCGAAGAAAGCTATGGATTTGATCGGAGATCGAAATAATCGCCTAAAAGCAAAACTTTTGAATTTATTAGCCGGTGTTTGCTATCGCTTACACGATTATGAACTCATGAAACAGAAACTGAGGAAAGCACTTTCTTTATGTCGTCGGTTTGTTTATCCAGAACTTAAAATTCGGGTTATGTCTAATCTCGCTATGTCATATTATACCACAGGTAAACTTCAGCAGGCACTTGAAATGTATCGGGATTTGTTTAAGATAAAGGACTATCATCAGAATCTCCCGGTAGCAGTAATCGGCTACTGTAATAATGCTGAGATGCTTATGGCTCGGGGGGCATTCACGGCAGCCAAATTCTCTTTAGATAAGGCTCTCGATAGAAGCAAAGAAATTAATTTTAAACTCGGGCAGGTCTGTGCGATAACCAGCATGGGCAATCTTCACCAAATGCTTGCTGAATATGATGATGCACTCGTTTGCTATAATAGGGCGCTTGTTCTAAACAGAGACATCCAGCAGCATTTCATTAATGATATGGCTTATACTGGACTAGCACAATGCTACGTCTGCAAAGGAAACCTGGATAAGGCAGCAGAAAACATCAGGAAATCTTTGATACCAAAAAAAGGGAAGAAAGATAGTGTAGATGTGGCTCAGATGTCCCTTGTTCTCGGAGAAATAGCGCTCCGCCGGGGAGACTATGAAACGGCAGAGAAAATGATCTTGCGTAATCACAAAATCGTCCTCAAAGAGGGATTTGAATATAATAAAATGATAAGCCACCTCTGTTTGGCAAATCTCTACTGGGCAAAGGGGAATTCCCTGAACGTGAAAAAGCATCTAAGGAAAGGTTTAACAATCGCGAAGCATGGAGCATATGATGGCCTTTTGATTAGTGAAATATATAAGAATCCCGGAATTCTTGAGCGGGCACAAGAAGAAAATCTTGAACCTGATTATCTTTTACATATAGTGACAAAGACCTGGTTGAAAGGTTATTTTAATGTAAATATGTTAGGTGAATTTCTGGTTAAGATTAATGGTCATGAAATACCAAAAGCAAGATGGAAGACTGAACGGGCTCGAGCAATACTTGCATATTTTTTCACTGAAGGACCAAAGGTCATAAGTCGGGAAAAACTGATGAAAATCTTTTTCCCTGGAATACCTCCAAAAAAATCTGCCGGGAACCTGAAGACCTGTCTGTATTTTATAAGGAAAGCAGCCGGCGACCACGATTTTCTTCTTTATGTAAACAAAGGCTATTGTATAAATCCTGCAGTAAAATGCTTGTCTGATGTCGATGCGTTTTCGCAAAGAATCAAGATCGGAGAACAGTATGAAAAACAGAAAAGAAAAGAGGAAGCGATGAAGCAATATATGAAGGCAGTAGAAATATACAAAGGCGACTATCTTGAAGAATTCTACGGGGATTGGTGCGAAGAGGTCAGAAAACACTATCAAGAAATGTATCTTAGAACATTGATGATTTTGGGTAATTATTTCCACATTCGAGGAAAATTTAAACGCAGTATCAACTGCTATCAGAAGATTATTGAAAAAGACAGGTTTATGGAAGAAGCATACTGTGGAATCATGAAATGCTATGCGAAATTTGGTAATCGAAAGGAAATTATCGCGCAATACAAGAAACTCACACAGATACTAAAACAGGAGTTAGGGTACGAACCTCAGACCGAGACAAAAAAGTTGTACAATCAATTACTAAGGTGAATATATAATAGTTTCAGTGGATTTCGTTAGCATGTTACACTATTGTCACTCTGAATTTATTTCAGAGTCTCACTTTATCGAGATTCCGAAACAAGTTCGGAATGACAGGTTCCACAACATAATTGAAACTATTATATGT
>JAUWCU010000056.1 GCA_030609135.1 Candidatus Stahliibacteriota bacterium
TGCCAAGCCACTTATTGTCCCGGCAGTAAATCCCATGCTTCTTGTTATATAAAAGTAATCACCACCCGCTTTGGGCATGGCGGTGACGAGTTCTGCTTTACTGAAGATAGCCGGAATGACTAATATACCGGCGATAATATAGGCAAGGATCATTGCCGGACCAGCTTTGGCAAATGCCAGACCAGGGAGAATGAATAAACCTGAGCTGATCATTGCTCCGGCTGCAATAGCAAATACCCCTAAGAGTCCGAGTCCTTTTTTTAATTGCATAATTTAGACTTTATTACGTGTTATGAACATATTTTCTTAAGTTGTTTAATCTGATATGATGAACCGAATACAATAAGGATGTCATTTGGATTTATTTTAGTTTCAGAACTCGGGTTAAAGATCAATTTATCTGTATTCGCAGATTTTATTGCGGGAATAATAATACCGATATTTTTTGAAATTTCCGATTCTTTTAATGTTTTTTCGACAATAGAAGAATGCTTTTGAACTTCAACTTCATCAAGGACAAGATCGAGGTATTCGCCTTTGATTATTGAATCCAGAAAAGAGGTAACCGCGGGTCTCAATGCAGCTGCGGCTAAACGTATACCGCCGATTTTTTCAGGAGAAAAAACATAATCTGCCCCAGCTTTTTTTAGTTTATCAATTGATTCACTTTCTATTACCCGTGCAATAATTCTTAGGTCTGGATTTAATGAGCGGGCAGAGAGGCAGATGTAGAGATTGTCAGCAGTCTTACCCAATACAGCAAGAATACCTTTTGCTTTTTCGATTTGGGCACTCTTTAGTATTTCGTCATCGGTGGCATCGCCAATTATGTAAATTGCATCTGGAAAGTCTTTTAATAATTTGTCTAAGATAGCTTTATCTTTTTCTATCAATAAGAATGGTTGTTTTGCACTGATAAATTCATTTACTACATCTTCACCAACGGCTCCCAAGCCACAAATTATAAAGTGGTTCTTGATTTTCGCCAATTTTTTCTCCATTCTCTGCCTCCTAATGATTTCACCGAAAGTTCCTTCAATTATTGAAGAAAATATTAAACTAATTCCGCCTGTGATTACAACGATTCCACCTAATATCATAAAAATAGTAAAAATTCTTCCTGTTTCTGAAAGCTGTCCAACTTCTTTGAATCCCACTGTTGATATAGTAATAATAGTCATGTAGAGTGCTTCGATGAATGTCCACCCTTCAATGATCTGGTAACCAGCAGTGCCACCAAAAATCACCAGGATGATCAAGACAATTATCAACCCCGGTTTTTGATATATCATAGAATCCATTATACATATTAATTTAGTATTGGTCAAGATTACTGAAGAGAATATGAAATTGTTCTCATGTCATCCACTACATGTATGTTCTCGGCAAGCCTCTGGTCATTGTCCGACTTCCCTCTTGCCTGCCCCGTAAAACGAAGTTGTACGGGATCATTGTCCGACCTGCCCTCTTGCCTGCCCCGTAAAACGAAGTTGTACGGGGTCATTGTCCGACTTGATCGGGCAATCCAGAAATAAAATCTTTCGTCTTCTCTGGATTATCCAGTCCCCTGATCAAGTCAGAGGATGGCTGGATAATGACACGAAAGCAAGCCGGATGATTAGAAACTTGGACACATCTTTTCCCCTTGATTTTTACAGTTCCAATAAAATATGCCGAAATTTCGCAGATTTTGTAGTGGCAGAGCTTGCTCTGTCTTATTTTATTATTTAGGTCTACCGCAGCACTTTTTGTATTTCTTGCCGCTGCCGCATGGGCATGGGTCGTTTCTACCAACCTTGACCTCTGGTTTTGCCTTTTTGACAGTTTTCTTTTTTACCTCAGGTTTTTTTGTTGTTTTACCTTTTTTGGCTGTTTTTTCTGTTGATGTCTGTTTTGATTTTACCAGCAATTTGAGAAATGCACGATTGCTTTTCTTGACTACAGAACTCAATTCAACACCGTTGTGTATATGACCTTCGTTGTCTAAAAAGATGACGAATTTCGATAATATTTCAGCGACATCTTTCTCTGCCTCTGGTGCAAAGAAGAGCTTATGCGGCGTGAATTCGAGCATAAAGTGTGTTGCGTGTGTGTCATTCAGTTCCCGGATTTCTTTGTGCTGGTCAAAAAAGAGATAGTCAAGAAAGCTCTTCACTACGTAATCAGCATTATCTTTATAAGTTTTTACCTTGGACTTTATTGCTTTCGAGACCTGGAATGCCCGGCTTACAGCATTGGTAAAATGAACCAGTCTTTTGTCACGTTGCCTTTCTTCACTTTGTTTTTTCTGTATGTCAGCTAAACCCATGAGTCTATTATATATACTGTGAAAATGATGTCAATAGATGAATATGGGTAAAGGGATTGGGGAGAGGTGGTGTAACATGACGTATGTCCTGGTCAATTGCGAAAAGCAGATTCATTTTGGATATGCGTTGTCGATTTTCCCTTGTCATTCACCGATCCACACACTGTCATTCCCCGACTCGATCGGGGAATCTATTAACACCGCCAACTTCTGGATTATCCAATCAAGTTGGATAATGACAGAAAAGTTACGGAAACGTATTTCATTTTGCCCAACGAAACCGCGAACGATCATTATTCATTATCGCTGTAATCTTTCTGTTCATCACTGTGATCGATTCCATCGCCGATGGAATAAATGTTGATTTTTGCTTTTTTTTCACTATCATGTATCATGGTGTATACTGCGAAATACGACATCATCATAATCGGAGGAGGACATGCCGGAGTTGAAGCAGCTTTGGCACCTGCTCGTATGGGTTTCAGTGTATTACTTTTAACTCTTAATATCGATACTATGGGTCAGATGTCGTGTAATCCTTCAATCGGCGGTTTGGCAAAAGGCCACCTGGTAAAAGAAGTTGATGCATTGGGTGGTGAAATCGGTATGCTCGCTGATAAAACTGCTATTCAACTACGTATGCTTAATTGCTCAAAAGGTCCGGCAGTTTGGTCTCCCAGGTCACAAAACGATCGCATATACTATAAGGAGATGGTGCGCCAGGTTTTGGAGAGTACTGAAAACCTGGTAGTAAAACAGGAAGAAGTGGCTGACATACTTGTTGACGAAAACGCCGCGTACGGTGTGAGAACAGGTATTGGCAATGAATATCTTGCCGGTGCAGTAATAATAACGACTGGAACTTTTTTAAATGGTCTGATGCATATCGGCATGGAGCATTTCCCCGGCGGGAGGTTAGCAGAATCTAATGCATTATCATTGAGTGAATCTTTGAAAAACCTCGGTTTGACTCTTGGGCGGTTAAAGACCGGTACATCACCACGCATTGCAAAAAACACTGTTAACACGTCAGGCTTGCGCATTCACCACGGCGATGAAAATCCGTTCAAGTTTTCATTCCGTACTGAACAGGTTATCAAAGACCAGTTACCTTGCTATATCACACATACTAACCAAGCAACTCACGAAATAATCAGTAAAAATCTTGATCGTTCACCCTTATATGCGGGAAAAATCATTGGTACTGGTCCCCGATACTGTCCCTCGATTGAAACAAAGATCGTACGATTTGCTGACCGCGATTCCCATATGGTGTTTATTGAACCTGAGGGTAGGGATTCAGGAGAATTCTATCTCAATGGTTTGGCGACTTCACTTCCATATGATGTGCAATTAGATATGCTCCACACGATTGAAGGTCTGGAAAGTGTGGAGATAACAAGGCCTGGGTATGCAGTCGAATATGATTTCATATATCCAATTCAGCTCTACCCGACCCTTGAAACAAAAGCAATCAAGAGGTTATTCTGTGCAGGACAGATAAACGGTACATCTGGCTATGAGGAAGCCGCAGCCCAGGGTATTATCGCTGGTATTAATGCTGGGTTGAGACTCCGTGATGAGAAGCCATTTGTGCTCAAGCGATACGAGGCTTATATCGGGGTGCTTATTGACGATCTGATCACAAAAAACACCCTGGAGCCGTACCGAATGTTTACTTCATTGGCTGAGCACAGGCTTTTGTTGAGAATTGATAATGTTGCTGACCGTCTCATGCCATACGGTGTGAAATATGGTTTGGTCAAGGAAGAAGAATACAGTGTTTTCTGGCAGCAGAGAAAAGATATTGATGGCGTGCTGCAAGAACTACGGACGACAATTGTGAAACCTGATATTGCTAACCCGATACTTATTGGTAAAGGTGAACAAGAAATACCACAAGAACGTGGTGGTCAAAGCTTATTCCAGATACTCAAGCGCCCCGGTATTCATTACCAGGATATTGTCCGCATGGCGGATTCAAAACTAAACGATACGATTGGTTGGCGTGTCGAAATAGAGACGAAATATGAAGGCTATATCAAAAGAGAAGAAGAATTGATAGAAAAGCTGAAAGAACTCGAAATCGTGAGGATCCCTTTAGAGTTTGACTATCAAGGGATAAAAGGGTTATCTAATGAGGCTAAATCAAAGCTCAATGACGTTAGACCGGTCAACCTTGATCAGGCTTCAAGGATACAGGGCATAAGTCCGTCAGATATTTTACTTCTACTGTTATGTATTAAAAAAGGCAATTGAGGGTAAATACTAAAGACATGGAGATGGGGTGACAAGGAGAAACGGCACTGCCGTGCGGGGCGGTTATGGCTCTTACGAGCGGGAATAAACAGAAATGCAGATAAGGATGGATAAGGGTATCAGGATATCAGGAGATGGAATTAAAAATGGTAAATGATAAATGTGGGAGCGGGCTTCTGCCCGCGAAAATCGAGCATGGAAAGACTTCTCGTTGTCAAATTATTGTAAATTGGTGTTAAGATGGAAGAGATACTTGAGTTCTTAAAATCAAAGATGACAATTGAAGAGGTTAGTGGTAGCCTGATTATGACAAAGGTTACTGGCAGACTTTTTTCTCCAATTGAAAAAACGATTAGTGAGATAAAAGAATACTTTGCGCTGACTGACTATACGCCGTTGTTTGATACTGAAGGCAAGAACCAGATAGTGAAATTCGGTGTTTTCAAAAAAGCGGTGGGTAGACAAAAATACTGGTTAAACATTGTGTTATTCATAGCGACCTTACTTTCAACGATTTTTGTAGGCGCATTTAATGCTGGAGGGGATCCATTCAAGAACCTTTCGGACATTTTTCTCGGCATCCCGTTTTCCCTTTCTATTATGGCAATATTGACATGTCATGAGCTCGGTCATTATTTCGTTTCGAAAAGAGCCGGCATGATTACAAGTTTACCTTATTTCATACCTGCTCCTTTTCACTTCTTCGGTACATTTGGGGCAGTGATTCGAATGAAATCAATAGTACCGTCGCGCCGTACGCTTCTCCGCGTCGGCGTGGCTGGACCAATAGCCGGTTTTGTTATAGCATTACCTTTGGCAATCATTGGAATAGCATTGTCTGAAATCGGTCCGGCACCAGAAGGTTTGGAGTATTTCAGGTTAGGTGACTCATTGTTATTTTCTTTGCTTGCAAAAGTCCTCCATCCTGAAATCCCTATTGGCTATGATCTTTTTCTTCACCCTGTAGCCCTTGCCGGATGGATTGGTTTTTTAGTGACGTCTATTAATCTTATCCCCGTGGGTCAGCTTGATGGTGGACATATTTCTTACAGCTTGTTCTTGAAAAAGCGTAAATACTCGTATATCCCTATCCTCGCTATACTTGTCGGTTTGTGTTTACTCTGGCAAGGTTGGATTTTTTGGATCGTGCTGGCATTTTTCCTGGCAAGACGAGATCCCACTGTTCAGGATTGTATTACGCCTTTGACGATGAGAGACAAGCTGCTGGCAGTCATAGCTTTGATTATTTTGATACTTACTTTTATTCCGATGCCAATTACATTAGGTTGATCGACCCGCAACAAAGTTCCAGTGAGTTAAGGAATAGAGCGTAGAGCGTGAGGAGTAAGGCGCTGTAGTTGTCCAATTCATTGGACTGCCCGATGAATCGGGCGACTACACTTTGTTGAAGACATGCTGCGCTGGAGACACATTTCATTGAAGACACGCCTTCGGCTGGAGACACGCTTCGCTGTAGTCACGCTGGCGCTGTAGTTGTCCAATTCATTGGACTGCCCGATGAATCGGGCGACTACAAGAGAGATTTATCCCGCTTCGTATTATAATTCTATAAATAGGATTGCGGGATTTATCAGACATGCCCGATGAATCGGGCGACTACAAGAGCGTAGGGAGTAAGGCGTAGAGAGTAATACGACAATAACTTAATAACTGAATAACTTAGTAACTGCTTTACGACTGCTTTTCTCAATAACTTATCCTTCCGTATTGTTGACAACTATACTCTTCTGATTACAATATCTTTCTATGACGCATCCAGCTAACCATCAGGGTCAGCCAATTACCGCATACCAACGTCTCCTTGACAGGCGACCCATACCATTTATCGGTAGAGAAGAGATCCTTTTGGAGATGCGTGAGCAACTCAATGCAATTTACGAGAACCAAGGTGGAACAGTAATTGTCAAAGGCGAAAGTGGTATCGGAAAAACACGACTTGTAGAGCAGTTTCTTAGCACTGTCAACCCCCATGATGTAATAGTGTTGAAAACAAGGGTCTTTGATTCAAACAACAGACTCTTTGATCCTTTCCGTTCGATGATCGACAATCTCATACGTAGTTTTGACAATAGGTCAAGCATGCTCACCCAGCTTATGCCCATGGATATTGCTCCGCCAATACTAGACTTGTTGCCACATTTGAGATCGCTGTATCCAGTTGAAGTTGTTGAAGAAAGCCATTCCGATTCAGATGTATCTTATGCGATTGACCAATTGCTCGAGAATGTAACACGATTAAAGCCAACTGTTATTTTCTTCGACGACATGCAGTTCCTGTCGCAACAGGCATATAAGGTTTTGCAGTTCGTCTTGAAGAGGATTGATAACAAGGCATTGTTAATAGTCGGCTGTTTCACCCCTGGTCCAACGCACGTCGATATTGAAAACAAGTGTCGTGGATCAGGTAGGGTGCGGCAGTATGAGATAAAACTAAAAAATTTCTGTCTTGATGAAACGAGTTCATTCATGAACAGCATTTTTGAGCAAGGTTTTCCGCCTTCATTTTATGAATGGATATATAATACAACTGAAGGAAACCCGTATTTTGTCAAAGAATTCACAAAAGAACTGGTCAGCCAAAACGCAGTTAAGTATAATGAAACCGAACAAAAATGGGAAATAGAAAGTGACTACCGGGATATTAAAGTTCCCAGAAGTATCAGCAATATATTCAGTCACCGTATTGGGGAGCTTGACTCTGTTTCTCTTCAATTCCTTCAGGTCGCTTCGCTGATCGGCGAGCAGTTTGACCCTGAGGTAGTGAGATCAGTCCTTAGGCTTTCCATATCTATTTCCGAACAACTGGTTGCGCGATTATCTCAAGATTTCTTTGTTCCGGTTATGGAAACTAACTATATGCAATTTGTGCATCCTGTTGAACGAGGGATATTCAAGGAACTGATTCCAGAAGCGAAGCAACGTGCATTCCACCGTCGGATAGCCCATATATTAAAGAAGAAGCAACCTCATGCATATGACTCAATTGCCAGGCATTCTACTGAATTCCTTCTTGAACAAGAGAAAACACCTCAGTTGTGCCGACTGGTGTTTAATGTAGGTAAAAGGCTGTCTGAGATTGGTAATTTGGGTAGAGCTCATGACTGCTATACTCTTGCCTTGAACATTTCAGAGGTTTTCAAAGAGCGATTCCATCTTGCCAGACTCATTATCAAGGCGCGCTTGATTGCCTTGATAATGTCTTTGCAACATAAGATACCGGATCAAAAACAGGCAGCAAAAATAGCTGATGAATTGATGCATTCTGGTTTTGTTGAGCTTGGAGTACATTTGCATATAATGATATACAGATATGTGTATTCACAGACTTCGTTCCAACAGGCAGCCAAATACATAGCCAGGGTTATTAGAACACTTCCCAAAGAACAAAGGTATGAGGGTCTTTTGTTTAGGCTGAAGATTGAGCAAAGCATGGTGTGGAGATATATTGGCAAAGTCGAAAATGCACGTAGATTAATTCGGCGATTGCTTAAGAAGTATTCATTGCGCACTAACCTGGACGCGTATTGCTATGGATTGAATATCATCGGGTTGATTTTTTACCGTGAAGGCAATCTAAAAGAGGCAGGTGAATACTTTGACCAGCTCGTGAATATCGCCGATCAAGTGGGACATGTACCAATGAAAGCCGTAGCGTTCGTTAACCTAAACGCGGCATCTTCAAAAATGGGAAAGATCGAATATTCACGTGATTTGACAAGGCGATACAAACAGCTTATCTTGAAAACCGGACAGGAATATAAAATGGCGATATATTGGGGTTCATTAGCATATTGTGCTCTTTTTGAAGGAAACCTTGGACAAGCTTTGAAGTATTTTTCCAAAGCTCTTGAAAGACCAATAACAGTTTACTCTAAATTCTCCACAAGCTATCTAAAGGCAGAAGTCCTTATTCATATGGGTAAGTACCCCGCGGCACGTGAGATATTTAAGAGATATCCGATTGAGTTGGAAGAACCGCCAGCTCAAGAGGAATGGCTCGCATATGCTCATAGCACTCGCGCGCGCTGTTATCTCAAAGAGATGGATTTTGGTAAAGCATTGCAAGCTGTCAACCGAGCAATTACCATTGCAAGTAATAGTGGTTTGTACATTGAACATGGCGTTGCACTGTTAACAAAGGGCATTATTCTGGCTGCCCGTTCTGGTAAGCGCTCAGGTCTTGCTGACATACGAAAAGGCGCCAGGATGCTGAGAGAAAAAGGCGCCAAAAGCTATCTAGCACCGCTCTTGTGCGAAGCCGGTATTGTACTGGAAAATACAAAATTGGTGGAGGAAGGAAACCAATTACTCGTTGAGATCAATGCGCGAGGATGGCTTAAACATTATGCCAAGAAAACAAAGCGCTCGGGCATGAGACATCTTTTCAAATTTGAATCGCCGGTTGAGAAACTCCATATCATAACGTTCGGTGGTTTATCAGTTATCAGCACTGGACAGAGCCATGAGTTCACAACTAAGCAGTGGAAATCAGCAAAGGCTCGAGAATTACTAGGTCTATTAGTATTGAATGCTGATGAAAAGGGTTCTACCTGGGGTGAGCTCGCCTTACATCTTTGGCCAGATTTCGGGACTAAGACAGCGCGCAATAATTTCCATTTCACTTTGTCTACATTACGTGATGCAATTGGGGATGAATACGTAACTCATGTACATAATTTCTACGGCCTGGATAGCACAAGAGTTCAGGTTGATTTGTGGAACTTTGATGGATTATATAAGGATTTCAAGGTGTATAAAGCAAAGAACAAACTCCACCTTGCTGAACGATGTGCAAAAAAGGCTATTGATATCATGAAAGGTGATCTTTTACCAGAATTCCATAATGAGCAAGTGCAGACTAATCGTACATATATTACTCATAAATACGAAGAACTTTGTCTATGGTTGGCATATCGTTATCAAGAAAGGCATGAATACAACGATGCTACTAATTTAGCATACAAACTCCTGGAGAGGGAACCGATCAATGAAGCGGCACACCGTCTTATTATTAAAGGCTTTTTAGAATTAGACGAAAAGGCGCGTGCAGTCCGACAGTTTAATAGGCTTGCAACTATCCTTAAACAGGATTTCGGTTTAGAGCCGTCTGAACAAACACAGAAACTGGTACAGGGGTTGATTAGCAGGTAGTTGCCTGTCCGATATCGGCGAGCGAGGCTCTTCGGAGATTCATCCCGCTTCGTATTATAATGTTATAAATAGAATTGCGGGATTTATCAGGCATCAGTACCCATTCTAATTAGATTCTAATACCCCATCACTATAATAGGTCATGAAGATATGTCCGAGTTGTCACTATTTTGGTGAAAATGGGCAGAAATTCTGCCCATTATGCGGATGTGAACTAATATCTAAGTGCCCGAAATGCAGATTCCCCATTGACAATCCTTTATCACGCTACTGTGCATCATGCGGATGTAGGTTTGAGAACATGGAGGAGGCAGATGGAACAGAGAATTCATATATATAAAAGGGAGGCTCTATCTATTTAATATTATTGGACACTTTCTTCTGCCTTGCGATAAATAGATTTTTGGTTATTTAGGTGTTCAGGCATTTAGGCATTTGATCTATGAAGGAGGTATGAATGTTGCGCAAAATCTTTATATGGGTTGTTTTTGTACTCATGACCATTGGTTATGGTCAGAGCTTAAGAGATGCTATTAGTAGTAATAGCTCAGATACAAGGGCACGTTTGGTGCCAAAAGTCATGAATTATCAGGGGCATTTGACTGATACCATGGGGATTCCGATTACAAATGATCTTAATATGAAATTTAGAATCTACGCTTCTGAGACTGGAGGTACTGCATTATGGGCTGAAGATACATTGAATGTTTCTGTTGAGCGAGGTGTTTTTAATGTTCTTTTAGGAAGTGTGAATCAAATTCCTGACAGTGTGTTTACTACAGGAACTGACCGATGGTTAGAGCTTATTCTTAATGTGTCAGATACTCTATCACCCCGCACCAGGATTACTGCAATGGGCTATGCGTATATGGCAACCCATGCTGATACTGCAGAATATGCAAAGAATGCAGTAGCAGACAATGATTGGGTTCGTGGTGGCACCAGTGATACAGTGCTTTTCACTGCAAATTATCTTGGTATTGCGCGGGGTGGTGCAGGTAATGAGCTTTATGGTGATAGCACTTATACCCATATTAATTTTGGTGTTGCATGTACTACTGGACACAGTACGCTTCATGAACGCTATGCTACAATAGGTGGTGGTTATGGAAGCAGGGCTTGTCGGGAATATACCACGGTAAGCGGTGGGTATAGCAACCGAGCTATTCATGAGGGCACAACAGTAGCTGGTGGTTATGACAATACTGCAAATTGTAAATACTCAGCAATAGCTGGTGGACAACAGAATACTGCGGGTGGTGATTATGCAGCTGTTGCAGGTGGATTTAAAAATAATGCAGCCCGGTACAATTCATTTATTGGCGGTGGAGCAGATAATCTTGTTGAAGGTGGGTATTCAGCGATAGTCGGAGGTTATGCGGATACTATTGCAAGCGAGGCGCATTACTCATATTTATTTGGTATTGGGAGTATGCTAACTGAAGATTCTACATTTATGGTCGATATGCCGCATATTAGGTTTGGTGATGAGAAAAATGGTTATGAGTTTCCAGTAGTCGATGGATCAATCGATCAGGTAATGGTCACTGACGGCGGTGGTCAGTTGAGTTGGCTTGATGGTGATTCATGGTCAAAGTGGGAGGTTACCGATTCAGTACTTCTGACAAAAAGTTATTGGGGTATTAGTCGTGGTGGTGCTAATAATATATTCTATGGTGATAGTGTTTATACACATATCAATTTTGGAGTTGAGTGTACTACTGGTGCTGCTGGTTATCATTATGAATTTGCAACAGTTGGTGGTGGATATGGTCATTATGCAAGACAAAAGTATAGTACCATCAGTGGTGGTTTTCAGAATAAAGTTAGCAATAGTGGTGGAGCAATAGGGGGTGGCTACTATAATAGAGTAGTTAATGCCTATGGTTTTGTTGGCGGGGGTTATGGTAACTCGGCTAATGGTCATAATGCTACTGTTTGTGGTGGATATCAGGATACTGTAAAGTCTAACTACGGTGGAGTGCTAGCAGGTTACAGAAATAAAGCAGGAGATGAATTGTCTGATACTGCTGCAGTCGTAGTCGGTGGTTACGATAATTCCGCGACAGCAAAGTTTGCTTTTGTTGGCGGTGGTCAGGACAATGTGGCGTCAGGTGATTGGGCGATAGTGTGCGGCGGTGGTGGTAATGCTGCGCAAGGTCGACTTGCTACTGTTACTGGTGGTGTCGACAACGTAGCCGATGCTGATTACAGTTTTGTTGGAGGCGGTGCAGGGAATAATGCTGTAAATCAATTCTCAGTTGTTGCAGGTGGTACTAATAATTATGTTGCTGGTGATTACTCGGCGATTCTCGGCGGGAGAAATGATACGATTGCAGCTTTGGCTCACTATTCCTATCTTTTTGGTATTAATAGCAACTTGACCGAAGATTCAACCTTTATGGTTGATATGCCGCATATCTGGTTTGGTGATGAGACAGATGGTTATGAATTCCCTACGACTGACGGCACTGCAGATGAGGTAATGATAACTGATGGTAGTGGTATATTAAGTTGGACTGATGGTTCTTCTTTCGGCAACTGGTCAGTAACTGATTCAGTGCTATACACAAATCTGCGTTGGGGCATTGCTCGAGGAAATACGAGTAATAAACTCTATGGAACATATGTATGGAACCATGTAAATCTTGGTGGATACGCGTGTACAACAGGTGTTGATGGTCAAAACTATGACTACATTTCCATACTTGGTGGTTATCGAAATCGTGGCGATTCTGCATATGCCACAGTGGTGGGTGGTTATCGTAACAGAGCATACGGCCGATATTCTTTTGTCGGTGGGGGAAGTCAAAATCATGCGAACGGCTATGCATCATTTGCAGGGGGTGGCTATTCTAATGAAGCTAACTACAATTATTCAGTTGTTGTTGGTGGATACAATAACACTGCCGATACCAGTCATACCTTTATTGGCGGCGGGTACAACAATATCGCCAGTGGCTATCGTTCTTTAATTTGTGGTGGATATTCGAATATTGCAAGTGGTGATTACTCTGTTGTAGTGGGAGGTAACGACAATACGATAAATATCCAACGCTCTTTTATAGGAGGCGGTGAGAGCAATACGGCAAATGCTGATCTTACGGTGATCTGTGGAGGGCTAGATAATTGCGCCGAGGGGTTTTTCTCGGTTATCGGTGGCGGTAAGGAAGATACTGTATATGCACGCTTTGGCGGGGTTTTTTCTGGATGCAGTAATTTAGCCGGTGATGCTACGAGTGATACTGCTGCGGTTATTGCTGGTGGTTGGAATAACTCTGCTTTAAATAAATTCACATTTATTGGCAGTGGTTATGAAAACACTGCTGATGGTTTATACGCTGCTGTCGTTGCTGGGTATCAATGCAGTGCAACTGCACATAATTGTTTTGTTGGTGGTGGTTCTGGTAATACTGCTGATGTTACATTTGCCTTTGTGGGTGGCGGCGTTGATAATCACGCTAATGGTGATCGCGCTTCAGTTGTTGGTGGTACAGACAACTACGCAAGTGGGTGGTATTCAATCGTTGGTGCTGGCATGGCTGATACAGTAAAATCTCGCTACGGCGGTGTTCTTTCAGGCTATAGCAATATGGCTGGTTCTTCTTCATCGGATACCGGTGCAGTAGTTGTTGGTGGCTGGAACAACTCCGCGACATTCAAGTTAGCTTTTGTCGGTGGCGGTTCAGACAATACGGCAAGTGGTTTTCGTTCCACTATTTGTGGTGGACATGATAATCTAGCTAACTTCGACTATACATTCATTGGTGGAGGTACGGCGAATAGCGCAAGTGGGACAGGCGCGGTTATTAGTGGTGGTTCAAGTAATACTGCCGATACCAGCTATGCATTTATAGGTGGTGGGTACAATAATACTGCCAGTGGCTATCGTGCAGTAATAAATGGCGGTGGAAGTAATACGGTATATGGTAATTACTCAACTATTTGTGGTGGTTATTCAAACAATATTGATACATCATATGCCGTTGTTTGTGGTGGTCGCGATAATGAAGCGAATGGTTATCGTTCTTTCATCGGAGGTGGGTACTCCAACCTGACTGACGACAACTACACAGTATTATGTGGTGGATATGATAATCGTACGAGCGGTTTATATTCATTTATTGGCGCTGGTTATCAGAATTACAATGGTGGCTCCTATTCAGCTATTGGCGCTGGTTATCAGAATTACAATGGCGGCGGCGCCTATTCAGCAATGCCCGGTGGACGCAGGGATACACTCGGCGAAAACGCTGACTACTCATTGGTTTTTGGAAACATGGTTTACATAGACCACAGTTATCGAGTTGCATTTTTTGATGGAGCCAATCACGGCCGTCTTGGTATAAACCGTGATGATCATAATGGTGATATTGATTATCCTATACATTGTGGTACAACGTCAAACAATGGTTACGGTGCACATCTGTCTTTTGCTGGACAGTGGAATAGCGCTACCTTCAGGGAAGGTACAGATGTGACAAATAGATTTGATGGCGCACAGATGCTCGAAAAGCTTGCAGACATTATTGTTGTAAGATGGGGACCGCGGGGTTCAAAAGAAAGGCATATTAGCCCAGACGCGGAGCAGTTTAATGGGGCATTTGATTGTGGAACCGGCAACGAAGATGATGCTTTTTATATATCTGCCAGCGACGTGGCTGGTGTGTCGATGATCGCAATCCAAGAACTTGCAAAAATCGTTAAAGAACAGCAAAAAGAGATCGATGAATTGAAAGCAGAAGTTGAAAGGTTGAAGAGGTAGATATGAACAAATCAGGCGGCAATCATAAGATTGGTACACTGGGTATCGTGTGTACTATTGACGACCAGGAGGACAAATGAGGAAATTCATTTTTGCACTTTTACCTTTGTTGGTATTTTCGCAGAATTTTGTGTTGAAAAAGGATGTGCTTTCTGCCAGTGGTAGAAAAATGACTTCAGCAAGCTATATACTGCAGGGAACACTCAGTCAGACAGCAATAGGTAGTGTCGAAGACACAGATTACAAAGGAGTGATCGGGTTCTGGCACCCGGCTGAAGCTTTTCCACCGATGGCACCATATATTAATCCTGCTGAGAAATCAGGT
Source organism: Candidatus Stahliibacteriota bacterium (assembly GCA_030609135.1). Classification (GTDB taxonomy): domain Bacteria; phylum Hydrothermota; class Tepidihabitantia; order SM23-42; family SM23-42; genus JAUVZL01. The sequence goes on from JAUWCU010000056.1 coordinate 14,830, forward strand.
AATGATGTTGTTCTAACCTGGCAGAAGATTACTACTGACACGCTCGGTAATCCAGAATCCATGTATTACTATATTGTGTATCGGAACACATTACCTTCGTTTATACCAGGTCCGTCTGATTCGGTCGGTGTGACAATGCAACCCGATACAACATTCACTGATATTGGGGCACTGAGTTCTGGCAATAGCTACTACTATCTTGTTAAAGCAGTAGACATTGCCCGGAACCGCAGCAAGAAGTCAAACATGGCATACAAGTTAAACAAATTTGTCAATGAGAATGCCGGTGCTACTGGTGACCGCAACTGGGTGAGTCTGCCCTGGTACAGTGGGTATGATAGTGTACCTGATTTAACTGTTGATTTGAGTCCTGCAGGTGATCCGCTGACCAAGATAACCAACCTGGGTGACGATCAGATCTTCCAGAACTGGATATATCATCCGGTCTTGGGTTGGTATGGTGATACCTTTGACATCAGTGCGGGTCGTGCTTATGAGATGATTACGAATGCCGACGATACGGTGATTCTGGTTGGTTCTAACAATCCAGCCGGGTTTATACCTTTGAACGAGAACCCTGGTGCCATTGGTGACCGCAACTGGGTATCGATCCCGTATAATGCTGTATATGATCGGGTGATTGACA
>JAUWCU010000146.1 GCA_030609135.1 Candidatus Stahliibacteriota bacterium
CACGTGAACGCGGATTGCCAAACGCCACAGACCTTCACGCCACAAACACCATTATTATAAATATCTTTAATACATGATTCATATAAACGCCTTTCAGCCCCAAGGGCTATTTTATTATAAACAAAATTGATTTCCTGTCAAGGACTCAATTTGCATCAAAAACAATCTTATCGAGACAGGGGCGTTTAGTCATAAATCTGATAATCTACCACCTTCTTGAGCTTACGAATTAACTTTGCTACTTCACCTGGTATCGGTCTTGGTTCTACTGCAGTTAGGTTTGAGCTGGGAAGTAAGTGGGGTTAAATCTAAACAGGGTGACCAAGAATGTCTGAATCTAACCTTCAGTCTTTTATAAATGGATAGAAATCCCTGAAATGTCTATTAAATAATGTGTCCAAGTTTCTGACTTTAGGTCTTGACAAGCTATTCATTTTTTTTATAATATATAATAGCATAATAATAGAGGGTTGGAATATAAGACTTAAGTGTAGTGTGTAGCACAAGACATTTTATTATACAATAAATTGTGGAAAGGAGGTGATGTATTCAAATACAAAAACAATAGGCGACATCGGAAATATTTAAAGGGAGACGATACCATATTTCCGATAACTAATCCGTGAAAGGAGGAATAATGAAACATGCATTGAGCATACTGGTTTTAATAGCGTTTGCCAGTGCTGGTGTTATACACCCGCAATTGGCAGAGATCCTTGAGACCCTGCCCGAGAATGAACCTTTTCAGGTGATTGTACACATGAACACTCAAGCAGATTGGTCAACGATATCAGAAGGCACTCCAAAATCTGATAAGATTCTCTATTTGCAGAGCCTATCAGAATCAAATCAGGCTGATATTCTCGCATACTTAGAAGGTCTTGGCAGCAGAGCTACTGACCTTGCCACGTGGTGGATTTTCAACGGACTTACATTTACTGCAACGAAAGACATCATTGAGGCTGTTGCCGCACGCGAAGACGTCGACTATGTCATTGATAATTTCATGATATACCTCGATACATCAGTCGGCGAAACAGTCGAGCCTGCGCTGGCACCATTGTGGAATATCACGCTTGTGAGTGCACCCCTATGTTGGAATGACGGGTTTGATGGTTCAGGCATTATAGTCGGTAATATGGATACTGGTGTTGATGTAGACCATCCTGCTTTTGGTGGCAGATGGATTACTGGTGGCTGGTTTGATGCAGTGAACGGGCAACCCAATCCTTATGATGACCATGGGCATGGTACCCATACTATGGGAACTACTTGTGGTGGTGATGGTAATGGTGCTTTTGATCCTGATATTGGTGTTGCTCCAGGCGCAAATTTCATTGCAGCAAAGGCCTTTAATGCTAGCGGTGGCGCTGCGACACAAGATATTCACGATTGCTTCCAGTGGTTTGCGACGCAGAGCGCACAGGTTGTTGGTAATTCATGGGGTTCAAGTGCTACTACTTCATTAGAATTTTGGGATGACTGTGTCAACTGGCGTAGTTTAGGTATCTATCCTGTTTTTTCTAGCGGCAATAGTGGTCCTGGCGCAGGGACTGCTGGAACACCGGGTAATTTTCCGACGGTGACTGGAGTTGGTGCTACTGACGCTGGCGATGATATTGCCGGTTTTTCATCAAGAGGTCCTGCACCTAATCAAGCTCCCTGGAACAATACAAGCTACTGGGAAAGACCTGACTGGAATTTAATACAGCCAGATATTAGTGCGCCAGGCGTGTCGATTAATTCTGCAGCACCAGGCGGTGGATATCAATCAATGCAGGGCACATCTATGGCATGTCCGCATGTTACCGGCGCAGTAGCCCTGTGTCTCCAGAAGAATCCAACGGTGGATTACACTACGATCTACAATACATTATTGGATTATGCTGACCTTCCGTCCCAGGGTGCGCCATACCCTAATAATAATTATGGTTGGGGAAGACTCAATTGTTATTCATCGCTCAATGCCATACCAACCGGTGATGCTCCGAATCTCATACTGAGAAGTACTGCGGTAGTGAATGACAATAATGGTAATGGGAAGCTTGACCCTGGTGAGCAGGCTGGAATTGTGTGTTTGGTCAAGAATAACGGAACACAGCCAGCAACAAATGTTCAGGGTACGCTGAGAACAACATCTGGTTGGATTACGATAACAGATTCGCTATACGGTTATGGCACAATAAATGCTGGGGATAGTATAGACAATAGTCCAGATCCATTTGACGTAGATGTTCATGCGGCAACGCCTCCGGGCACAGTTGCTGATTTCCAACTTGAACTCGCTGCAGCAGAGACAACCTGGGTAAGGTCATTTTCCTTGGTGATCGGTGTTGCACCAGGCACAATAATCTGGGGTCCAAAGGCTCTACCAGGTATTCCCGGTTCAGATCAGGCATTTGTTTATGGTGTTGCGTATGACCAGGTAGGTGATCAGATATTTGTTGAGAATTACTATAGCCGCACGATTTATATTTACTCTTCAGACAGTTTTGTGACCGCACAGGGGACAATATCGGCGCCGGATACGCAATGTACTGGTATCTCCTATTCAGATTATGATGATAACTTATGGGTAACAGGCAAAAACCTTAGGCAGGTGTGGAAGCTCAATAAGTCAGGTACAGTACTCAGGCAGTTTGCCAATCCAGCCAATGATTATCCAATAGGCCTTGCGCAGAATTATGATAATAATAATGAGCTTTGGTGTAGTGACCGACGAACCACCCTCGGTGCGACGCAATATATTTATGTGTCTGATACACTTGGAAGCGCTACCCAGTACAATAATCCTATTCAGGGATACTATAACTCGCGTTGCATGGCATTTGATACGCTTGGCCATTCATTTGTTCAAACACATACCTGGTTCAACTCTGGCGGCACGACGCTCGATAGTGTGGGAGTTGAGGAATATCAAGGGATACCGCCTAGTACAACAGGTAATCGATTCCTCTTGAATCCTGGCTGGAATATCCGGGGTATTGAGGTTGACCCGCGAGACGGCAATTTTTGGATCACAATTGCCCAGATAAGCGGGACCTTTGTAAACCAGGTAGTAAAAGTTAAGGGCTTTCACGACATTATTATTGGTGTTGAAGAAGGAGAATCAAAAGTCATCGGTAAGTCTCTTAGCCTTGCTGTCTATCCAAACCCTGTAACCTCACATCTCAGGCTTGATTTCCAGACTCCACATGCTGCGAGAGTGAGCCTGAGGGTATATGACGCAGTTGGCAGATTGGTCGATAATCTGCTTGACGGTATCGTTGATACTGGTTCTCACAATCTAAAATGGAATCTCACAGATGTAAACAATAGGCATATCGCTGGTGGTATATACTTCTTAGTACTTGAAACTGTAGATGGCAGAATCGCACAGAAGATCATAGTTACGCGCTGATAATTACACGAAGAATAATTTTCACCCCGCACCTATGTATAGGTGCGGGGTGAAAATATGACTGCTTTGGGGTCGAGCTTAATGACTTCAGCTTTTTTTGATAATAATATTACGTTTTTTTAACTCGGCTTTTATATACCTGCACAGTTTTTTGTCCATGCCTAAATGTTCGGGTGGAACAATCCCGAAATGCTCATAATCCTTTATACACTGTGTTATAATAGAACCAGTGTACGCAGTCATCCGCGTCATCGAAGTAATGTCCTTTTTCTTGTCGTAATAATCAACACAAGTGAATTTCCTTTTCTTACTGCCCTTTTTGATTTCGATTATTAGTATTGATAGGTCCTCTTTGTCACCACCCCTTAGAATATTCCTGAGGTACTCGATGTTTACGTCTTTTATGTTGACCAATCTTTTTCTGTAGCGAACCGACTGTTCTGAGAAAAAACCGCAGTCTATGAGCATTTTGAATAACTGCGCGTGCCCTGGGTATCTTATGGTCTTCTCCTCCATATTTTTTACATGCTTCAATGTCTTCAAGAGGGTACGCAGACCATCAGTGTAAAAACACTCAAGTCGACCTATCTTAGGCATGGAGAACTCCTCAACTCCGCTCAATGCCTGAACCGTAATCATCTCTCTGTTTTTCACAATCTTTGATGGTCTAGCATATTCTTCTATGACATCGGCAAGGGACCAGGTAACGTGATAATTAAACGGAGGTTCTGGCTTCTGCGGTATACCACCCACTAAAATTTTTAGGTCATCAATCCCATTAAACTCCTGGTAAGTTTCGCCAATTAGAATATTGCTCAAACCCGGGGCAAAACCAGCATCCGGGACAATCCTGATACCTTCCTGTTCGGCTTTCTCATGCAATAAAAAAGGATCTTCAGGAGAATAAGATAAATCAACAAGATCGACGCCGGCACTTATCGCACAATCCATGGTGTAAAAACCCATTGCCGCAGGTAAGGCGCCAACAATAACATCAAAAGGTTTAATCAACCTGATAAACTTTACCTTATTCGTCACATTGAATTCTCGAGCACTAACTCTGGTGGTTTTCTTCAATTGCCGAAGAAGGTTTATATTATTGTCCAATACTGTAACTGCGTGCCCTGATTTCACCAAATCTTGAGCTACTACACTACCTTGCATACCAGCACCAACAACGCATATATTCATAGTATATTATAGCCAATTCTAAGTAAAAATCAACAAGTTATTGACATTGCCTGTTATCTAATGCAGAAACCTGGTTTTTCATAAAGGAACTTCTCGATGCCCCCGCACTTTTGCAAAAGTGCGGGGTTACTCGAAGAATAAAATATTACTGTTCCTCTCACCTTGTTCGAGACAGGCGAGCTTGTCGAGAACTCTCAATTGTAGTGGCTCGATTCATCCCGCTTCGTATTATAATGCTATAAATAGAATTGCGGGATTCATCGAGCAGTCTGATAAATCAGACAACTACATTTGGGGACTATTAGTCTAATAAATCACCTGTCTGCCTCAGGCTGAGGCTACTACAATTTTAGGATAGCTAAACTGTTACCCCTTAAAAAGAGAGGGAGTATTATATTTCACTCATGCCGCAGGCGTATTTCAATCGAGGTTTCGAAACCTCCCCTGCAGTAATAATCCCAATGTAAGGTGGGAGCGACTTTCCAGTCGCGATAACGGTTGTATTGTCTCCTTTTC
>JAUWCU010000047.1 GCA_030609135.1 Candidatus Stahliibacteriota bacterium
CCGGACACCAGACTCACATTTGGGTGGGTTTGTGTGGCGAACTTGCCGCTGACCCGTTGGCAATACCACTGCTCATTGGGATGGGCATTGATGAATTGTCAATGAACCCTGGTTCAATACCGCGGGCAAAAATGGTGGTCCAAGCTATCACCATACCAGAATGCGAGGAAATTGCCAAAGGTGCACTGAACTTTAGAACGCCGCTCGAAGTCAAGAGATACTTGCGCCGAAATATCCACAGAAAATTCCCTGGTATTGACAAAGTGACAAAATGAGAGACATCATTTTCTCGATGCCGGAGCAGATGCTCACGGTGATCCAGCTAATCCCACATATAGCCATTAAGAAAAAAAACTTTGATACGGTTCTGGTCTGTGGCATGGGCGGCTCAGGTATTAGCGGCGAAATCCTCAAAGTATTGTATCCAGCGGTTCACATAATATCAAATAAGGATTACACGATCCCGCAGTACGTTGATCATAACACGCTTGCTATTGTTATCAGCTATTCAGGAAATACTGAAGAGACACTCAGTAATTATGCACTTCTGAGAAAGAAAGGTACTGGAATGGCAATTATCTCTTCAGGCAGCCAACTTTTCAACAAAGAAGCTGATATCAAAGTAAAAATCCCGGGTGGCTTGCCGCCCCGAGGTGCTTTGGGGTATCTATTCACGCCATTGCCTTTCATGCTCTGGAAATTCCATCTTATCCGCACCAACCCCAAAACCGAGATGACTGAGCTCGCGAATTTCTTGAAGAAAAAAAGAAAAACAATTGAGCAAAAGGCAAAGAACTTTGCAAAAAAGTTCGTAGAAAAACTGCCGGTTATTTATGCTAACTCATCAACCTATATGCCGGTTGCCCGTCGCTGGCAATGCCAGTTAAATGAAAATGCCAAAACCCTTGCCCATATCAACATCATCCCTGAAATGAATCACAATGAAATCGTGGGTTTGGGTCGACCCGAGGCACTAAACGCAGGGATCCTGCCGGTTTTTCTCAATGACCCGCGGGCGCACAAAAGAAACAAAGCAAGGATCGCCATAATGCACCGTATTATCAAAGGGCTTTTCAGCCACGCAATTGAAATAGAGCCCCAAGGCAACAATGACCTTAAGCGTATGTTCTGGACTATTATGTTGGGCGACTTCATAAGTTATTACCTTGCCAAGGCAACTAATATTGATCCCCTGCCAGTAAAGAGAATCGACTATCTTAAAAAGGAGCTATCCAAGCTTTAACCCCACCATTCATACAAACCAGTCATTGCGAGCCCATCAAAGGACGAAGTGGGGTCAAATCTCTACAGGGTGACCGAGAATGCCGAAATTTATGGGAGTAGAGCCTTTAGGCTCGTTAAATGTGATTAAATTTCGACATATTTTCACGGGCGTAAACGCCCTACTCCTTATTCTCGGTCACCCTGTTGACAACTAACGAGACCGAAGTATAATATATAGAGGTTAGGTATGTTACCCGTGGGACTGACCACCTGCGGGTGAGATATCTATTTTGTTTTGTGAATTTGAGGTAGGACAATTATAACTGCAGCAAGGAGGTGAAACTCAGTGAAATTTTTTCCAGAGAACACAATAGCAATTAAAACAATAGGAGGAAACATGTATAAGCGCAACAAGAAATATCTCAATATATTGGTTCTTTTGTTACTGATAGTTGGATGCCGATTTGCATTTAGTCAAAATTCTACAGGGCGGCAATCACAAATGATAATTATAGACGGTTGTGGTATTGAGATTGAAGTAAATATGACTCCTGAAAAACCTGAGCTTGGCGACGAAGTTGAATTGAGATGCACTATGACAACACCTTATCGCGATATACCCAGAAGTAAAATAGTGTACACTTTCTATCATGGAGCGCAACTTACAAGTGGTCAAAAAGAGACTATATTTTCTCCTCTAAAAAAGGGCATGACAGCACAAGCAGCGATACGGTTTAAAGTAGTATCACGATTATTGCAAATGGATGTATGTGCAAAAGTAGAAGTATCCGATGGGCATGGTGGCAAAATGTGGAGAGGCGAAAGTGGAAAAACGATTGACATGGTCATTCTTGCTGAGGATGATACGATTTCCTATGAAAAATACGGTCATGATATTGAACTCTGGTCGCGCATAGGCCCAGAATACTGTTATGATATTGAGGCGGGTGCACGGGTGAGGTCATTTGGTCGTCCTTATGACGATGAAGCAAAGAGGATTAGGAGTGAAATAGAAGAACTTAAAAGATTAGATCCAACGCTATCGGATTGGGATGCACTTGAGCTGATGCACGATGTTATTTATAATATGATCTGGCGTTATGGCATTCATGACAGAGAAAAATCAATACCAATCCTGATTGAAGCAAGACAACTGATGAAAGAAAAAGGGATAACTAAATGGGAAGCAGTAGAGGAAATAATAGAAGGAGGTGAAGGTCCCATGAACTTTTTTCGCAATGATGGCAGTCCTGATAATATTGATAGCAATACTAATTCTAATCATATATCGGATCAGAGGACTGCTATCACGATAAGCGGTACAATCGCGTATAAAAAACATTTATACGATAAAATCGATGGTTTGGATCCGAGGATATTGGTGGGGTTCTGGGGGTTCACATTATTATGGTCCGGAAATCACAGATAATAATGGTCAATTTTCTCATACAATACAAGTAGATAGCCTGCCAGGATATTTCATTCCGTTAGTTTGGCTACGAGGATCAAATACACCACCAGGATCACAAGACTTTGACCGGATAAAACTGTATTCAGATTCATTAACATTCTCATTTATCCCTGCTTGCGAAGATTCTCAAAATTGGCGTTTCCGAAGCAAGCTGGAAACTCTATGGGTAAGCACCAATATCGGTACTAAATATTGTGGTGAATATCTAACTGATGGTCAACTCTGGCCGAATAACCAGTGGCCACGAAGTGGTGCAGCTAACATATATGACAACTTATTAAGTGCTTATCGATTTCTCAAAGACAGTTCCTATACTAATGGTGATACACTTTATAGAGTGGTTGCGAAGTGGGAACCCTATTATAAACATCTAACTCAAATTGCAATGGGTTATGGACAAACCGTTGATACGATATACATAAGTGGTGACACAGTGGGTACCTATTCTTGGCATGATGAATGGGACGATTACCCCATATTACATGAGTTTGGCCACCATGTCATGATAAAATGTGCCAAACCATACCCTCCTTGTTCAACAAGAACCCATTTTTGGTACGTTAAATATCCCAATCTCGGAGATAAAGAACTAGCTTATGCTGAAGGCTGGGCGAATTTTTTTGCAGCCGGAGTGTCTGATAGTGTATGTCAAATAAATACCAAAAAAGGCATTGGTAGAACGACTGCTAATGACACTACCTATTACCATAATGTTGAAAACCCTTGGCATGGAAGTCATTTTTACACATCAGAATTTGAAGGTGGACCATGGTGTGAAGGAGCGGTTGCTGGGGTACTATGGGATATTTATGATTCAAGTAATGAAGACCCATATCCATACTATCCAAGCGGCGGTTTCACAGATACAACATCGGATCTAATGACTCAAATGTACAGACAAGTTTGGAATGTCTTCGACGACTACGAACCAATTGATACAACATCTTGTCAGACAATCTTTGATTTCCGTTCTGGCTGGTACAGCTTTAACTATGGCTACCCGGATTCTTTATATGAAATTCTCTACCACCATTACATATTAGGAGATAGTGCACCAGCAGCGCCGCAGAGTTTGTCAGCGAACCAGGAAGGAAGGTATGTGCGATTATACTGGAATAAAAATTCTGAATCTGACCTTAAGGGTTATCGTATTTATCGTCGTTATAAACAGGCATTTGTTTTACCACCGCCACCCTGGTCTCCCTGGGCATTACGCGCTGAAAAAACTAATCCTAATGATACAACGCATCTTGACAACACAGTTCAACAAAGATACAGCTATCGGTATAGGGTAACCGCCTATGATACCCTGGGTAATGAGTCAGAACCTTCGGATAGTGTCCAAATCACGATTCAATATGGCCAGAACCCCGAAAGCGGAGAAGTCTTTTCTTTTAATTTTCCATCAATTGTTACCAATATAAAGGAAATGGAAATTTCGCTATCTGGCGATTGTAAGAATATTGCATTAAAAATTTGCGATTGCTGCGGACGAATTCTAAATGAAAGGACAATAAAATTGAGCGATGGTAATTTGTTGAAAATTAATTTAAGGGATGCAAAAAATAACCATTTGTCAAACGGTGTATACTTTTTGCATCTTAAAACCGACAATGGTGATGAGGTTATGAGAAAATTTGTGGTGATAAGATAAAGCAGAAGCCCCTCGCTGATTCAATCAGCTCGGGATGCTCGATTTTTCCTCCGAATCTCAAATTCGAAAAGCTGTTTTTTCTTGGTTAGCTTAGCGTTTTAACAAGCGTTTCACATAGTCCTTGGTTTCACCAAGACCGAGAATCAAACATAAGCTATAGAAAATCGCAAGTGTACTCACTCCACTAATCAGGAGATTCAAAATTTGATTGATAAATGCAAGACCTATTGCATTGGGAAATGGGGTCAAATCTCAAAAGAAAATTGTCCAAGATTTAACCCTGGGCAAAGGTTGGGTAATTCATTCTGAAACGTTTTTTATAATACAGCCTCATACCCCAAAATACCACAAGCAGGACTATTGAGTATAGCGGGAACAGATAAATGGTCACCAATGTAAATAGCAAACCGGGCAAACGGAATGAAGCAATTGTCAGTTTTCTATTTTGCTCATTCTTCAACAGGGAATACACTGCCCCATAGACAAAAAGAGGAAATGAAAGTGCGGCTGGTATTAAACAAACCAAATCCTTCATCATGTACGCGGTGAGTATTGCCGCCGCCATGAGCACAGTCGAACATACAAAAGAAACCTGTTTACCAAGAAGGATTGCAGTCGTTTTTTCCCCGGCTTTTCGGTCACCTTCAATATCCACAACTGTTGTATTGATAAAGACCGCACTGATACTCAAAAAATAAGGGACAAACCTGATAAACATACTCATTTCAAAAGACCGAACAAGCAGCCAGCCAACCGCGAAGTTGATCATCCCATAACCAAAGCCATTGGAAAATGTATCAAGCAGGGGCTTACCTTTCAATTTAATCGGTGGTAAAGAGTAGAACACGCCGAGTAAAAGCGAAATACCGATGAAGATTAGAAAAAGATAGGAGAACTTCAAAGCAAGCAGAATCGCCACTATCCACAGCAAAACCATTTCGATATATGCACATTTGATTGGAACATACCCTTCAGAAAGCAGAAATAGCTTCTTGTTGATTCTATCACTTTCTATATCAGTGATCTGGTTGAGTATATACACACCACCCATTAGACAAGTATAAATAATCAATCCTAAAAGAATATCAGGAGTAAATCCGCGCTTCTGCTGCGCCAGGTAAGTGCCGATGAGTAGAAAATTCCAGCAAGGTATTAGAATGAGTGGTCTTAAGATGAAAAAATAATCAAAAGGATTAAATCTAGACATTCATATTTTATTATGCTTTATTTACTTTTCCCGAACGGATGCACTTCGTACATACGAGCATCTTTTTCACTTTTCCGTGAATTTTCACCCTCACGCTCTGCAAATTTATCTTGAACTTACGCTTGGTGACATTATGTGCGTGACTGATATGGCCACCGCTCTGAGTACCTCTTCCGCATATTTCACATCTTCTCGCCATAGATCTCCTTTCTTTACCATTATATTGAATAAATACGTGGTGTCAACAAGATAATAATTGTTCAGAGCTTTGTGGAAAATTGAACAATATATTTAATTGACATGACTTTAATCCTTCGTATAATAGGCTGATGTCAATCGAGGAGAATATCGCACGATTAGGGGCAAAAATAAAAGACGCCGCAATATTCGGACCAAGAGAATACTCGTAATGCCCAAACTAACAGCATCAGGGATTGAAGACCTAAATAAACTAAACAAGTGGCGAAGGTATCAGTCAACCTTATCATTTATCCTGTGTGCTGCTATAAAAAGACTCTCACCAGAAAACAAACTCAGAATAGAGTACTCAATGAGCAAAGGGTTTTACTGCCTGTTGTCAAGAAAACTCCACAAAGGATACTTGAAAAGAATTGAAGCGGAAATGAAAAGAATAATAAGGAACAACGTCCCCATAAAAAAGAAAACACTGACCAGAAAACAAGCCATCAAGTTATTCAAACAACTCAGATTGGACGAAAAGGTAACGCTTTTGGAAAATATCCGCAAACAACGCGTCACCGTGTATTCATTGCTCGACAACTACGATATCTTCATGATGCCGCCGTTTGAAACAACTGGCTCTGCAAACCTCTTTTATCTTAAGTCATTTTCTCCAGGATTCATCATCGTATTCCCTGTCTGGCAGGATATGTCAAAATTGCCTGAGTATGTTCCTCAACCAAGGTTAGCCCGGATCTTTGATGAATATGAAGGTTGGGCAAGGATCCTTGGCATCAATGATCTCGGACAGTTGAACCGTGCAATAAGACATGGCAAAGGTGCTGAGATCGTTAAAATAACTGAGGCACTCCACGAAAAGAAAATCGTTTATATCGCGGACAGCATTGTAAAGAAAAAAAAGAAGCTTGTCTTGATTGCTGGACCAAGCAGCGCCGGCAAAACAACCTTCACAAAAAGATTGGCAATTCAGCTCTTTGTCAATGGTGTAAAACCGCTAATTATTTCGGCTGATGACTACTTTTTCCCGCATAATCAAACCCCGAAAGACAATTTCGGCGGTCTTGATTTCGAATCCATTAATGCGGTCGACATACCTCTTTTGAACAACCACTTGCTCAAAATCATTAAATGTAAAAAAGTGCGTGTACCACGGTTCAATTTCCTGACCGGCCGGAGGAATAAAGGTAGCGAGACCCTCTTACCTGAAGATGGTGTTGTATTACTCGAGGGCATACACTGTTTAAATGAAGATTTTACCCGTTGCGTGCCAAAATCGCTCAAGTTCAAAATCTATGTTAGCGCCCTGACCCAACTCAACATCGATGACCACAACCGAGCTTCGACTACTGACGTCCGTATGATTAGACGCATTGTCCGTGATACCCATTTTCGCGGCTACAAAATTCGAGGGGTATTGCAGCGTTGGGGTAGTGTCCGGAATGGCGAAGAAAGAAACATCTACCCATTTCAGGAAGAAGCTGATGAGATGTTCAATTCGGCACTCATATATGAACCGGCCATTCAGAAAAAATTCTGTCTACCGATAATCAAACGAATAAAAAAAGGCCATCCTGAATATGAAGAAGCCAGGCGCCTGGTTAGCTTCCTCAACCTCTTTCTTGAAGTCGATGAACGACATATCCCTTCGAATTCTATTCTCCGTGAATTCATCGGCAGCAGCTCATTTGTGTACTAAATTCGGTGATGTATTACTTTGATTTGTTGACACAGATATTTTCCTGAATATAATAGTATCGGACAGAGGAAATACACTTGGTTATGGTATGGGAAGTTTGACTGTTTCCTGATCCCTGTTCCCTAATGCCTAAAATTCGCCGGGGTGGTGGAATTGGCAGACACATACGTTTGAGGGGCGTAGGCCTTCGGGCATGGGGGTTCAAGTCCCCCCTCCGGCATACTTTCCACAATTCAAGATTCCTAATTTTGCAAAACAATCAAGTTGTATTAAAGGTTTTTTTGACTCTCATGGGTTTTGTGTGATACCGAAGCGGAGAGCGAGGGATTCGAACCCCCAAGGGATTGCTCCCGGCGGTTTTCAAGACCGCTGCCTTACCGTTAGGACTAGCTCTCCACAAACATCGGTTTCGGTTCGCGGTTTGGAAACGCGATACGGTTTCGTATTAGAATATCACCTTTTACGAGTTTCGAAACCGTCTGCCGAATCGCTTTTCGCAACCGACTAACGTAAACCATCCCATTAGATTATAGCGATTTTATACGGTTTGTCAACTTCCTCCACTTGACTGAGATTAAATCATAGGTATAATGATAAAGATTGGTTTAGAATTTATATATTTGTGCTTTGGTATTGTTTAGATTTTAGTGCTTTGAATTTAGGATTTACCAGACGGTAATAAGGTTCGATTGGGGGATCGTTCAATGGCAGGACGGTTGACTCTGGATCAACTGATCGGGGTTCGAATCCCTGTCCCCCAGGTGGCTTATGGTGAACTGTCAGTGAAAAAGGTCAGTAGCTTTCGAAATAGTTTGAAATAATGTTTCATTACCATTTGCCATTCGCTATAAGCTATTCGCCGTTCCGCACTCTGTGCGGAACAAGGAGAGGTGGCCGAGCGGTCAAAGGCACCCGCTTGCTAAGCGGTTTCTCGTCGAAAGATGGGACGGGAGTTCGAATCTCCCCCTCTCCGTGCGCCATCAAGTATGGCGCGGCAAATGGTAAATATTAGCTTGGCTTGATAAATCTCCGAGAGCCTCGTGAGCGGGCAAGCAACTACAGATGGGTTTGTAGTTGTCCGATTTATCGGACACAGCCCAATGAATTGGGCTGCAATCTATGAATAGGATTATGATATGAATAACCAAAGCGAAGTCCGAGTCAGAATGGCGCCGAGTCCAACCGGCTTTTTCCATGTTGGAAGTGCTCGTACAGCTCTATTCAACTGGCTCTTTGCAAAACACCATAATGGAAAATTCATTCTCCGTGTAGAAGATACTGATGTCGAGCGGTCATCTGAAGATATGATAGATGTCGTTTTACAGGGTATGAAATGGCTGGGTATGGACCGATACGAAGGTCCTTATTTTCAATCCAAACGAATCGACCTCTATAAAAAGTATATAAAAAAACTCTTAGAAACAGGTAAAGCATATTATTGTTATTGTGACCCCCAAATCTTAGATAAAGAAAGAAAGGCAGCTTATGCAAGGAAAGAAGACTGGAAATATGACCGGAGATGTCTGTCTTTGTCTGATGCCAATAAAGAGAAAAAAGACCAGTCAAACACATTGAAAGCAGTCAGGTTTCTCATCCCTGAACACCGGGTAACATATAAAGATATTGTCTATGGCGAGATATCAAGGGATTCAAAGGACATCGAGGATTTTATAATACAACGGGCTAATGGCATGCCGACTTATAATCTTGCCTGTGTCGTCGATGACCATGATATGGGCATCAGTCATGTAATTAGAGGAGCGGATCACATTACCAATACACCAAAACAGATTCTTTTGTATGAAGCATGCGATTTTGCAATTCCTGAATTCGCTCATCTCCCACTGATACTGGGACCTGATAAAAGCAAATTATCAAAACGCCACGGTGCAGTGTCTCTTGATGAATACAAGAAAAAAGGATTCCTGCCCGATGCAATGGTGAATTATTTAGCGTTATTAAGTTGGTCACCTGGTGATGATAATGAAGATTTCATGGACAGAAAAAGACCTGAAAATCTAGGGACAGTAGATATGGTTAGGCTGGCGAAGGAGTTTACACTTGAGCGAGTCAATAAGGCTAATGCAATCTTTGATGTAACAAAACTTGAATGGATGAACCAACAGTATGTCATGCAACTGAATAAACCCCGGTTTAGAGAACGACTCAAGCCCTTTGTTATCAAGCACGGTTTAATGACTGAGGAAGAAATCAACCAAAGGGATAAGTGGTATGCTGAGGTATGTAACCTGATGCAACCGAGACTGAGGACACTCGACGAAATCAACAACCAGGGTAGGTATTTTTTCAAAGATGATTTTGACTATGACCAGACGGCACTTCAAAAATTCACGAACAGAGAAACATTGACAACAATGAAGACATTCTTACCAGTGATACAGGATATCAATCCTTTTGATGTAATGAATATCGAAATTACACTGCTAAATTTTGGTGAAAACCACGGCTTAAAGGTAAAACAATGGATTCACCCGCTGCGTGTCTTTACAACCGGAACCAAAGCTGGACCCCCACTTTTTGATACTCTGGAACTAATCGGCAAACAAAGGTGTATTAGCCGCATTGAGAAAATGTTAAAACAAAAAAAGGAGAGCTAATGACCAAAAAAGAACAAGTAAACCAGGAACGTATGGAAGTCTATTTGAGTTTACCGTCTTTTCTGACTATTGTGTCCTCATCAGTTGAGGTTTTCAGAAAAGAAACAATCGGTTACCTTCTCGGCATAAAGGGCGAAGACAAATGGATGGTGGAATATGCCATACCCTATCAAACTGCTGAAAGCTCGTATGCTCACGCATCTATCGATGAGAATCGAGTAGCGCGTATAAACGACATTGTAGGACATGTATCACAGGGAATGGAGCTCATTGGCGACTTCCATTCCCACACTGTCTTTGGTGATAGTCCAGCGACTGTCATACCATCAGACACTGACCTTATGTCGACTGTGCCTGGCGAACTCAATATAATCTGTGCAGTCAATTTCAAGAAACGGGCTGTCAAGTGGCACGAGAACCGACGCGGGATCTTAGTCGGCACAATCGGCGAGTACCGGATTGAAATCGGCGGCTATTATGTTGCCGAGGCATGTATTGGTCGACAATATGAAAGAGTCGCTATCAAGTGCCCAGTGGCAACTGGTATCCATGAAGAATAGTATGGAAATTATCGGTATTGGAATTGATATGGTTGAGGTCAGCAGGATCAAACAGGCGGTTACTACTAAAAAAAGATTTTTGGAGCGCATATATTCGAAGCATGAAATAAAATTATCTGACCGAGGAAAGTTGCGTTACGAAGAACTTGCCGGTAGATTTGCGGTCAAAGAAGCCATTCTTAAAGCGATAAAAACCGGCTGGCGCCGTGGTATACAATTCGAAGAGATCGTTGTATTGAATGAAAAATCTGGCGCACCTTATGTTACCTTAAATGGCAAGGCAAAAGAAATCGCTGAATCGCTTGGTGTAAAAAATATCTTTGTCAGTATAAGCCATACTAAAGAACTGGCAATTGGAATGGCGATAGTTACCAAGTAAATGCGAAATTCCAAATCCCAAATCCCAAATCTTCACCCCGTTAGATATGAATCTAATTTATCTTTTTAAACATCTATTATCTAGTGAAGACAACTTGTTATATATTACCTTTGAGAATTGGTTTTATCTAACGGGGCAGGCAAATTACAATAATCGAAACCAAAAATATATCATCGTTTTTCTGCTTTTGGTTAAAAAAGGAGGTTTAATGAAAAAAATCATTTTTCTGTTTGATGGACAAGGAGCATTTAAGCCTGGCATTGGCAAAGGACTCTACAATCAATACCCTGAAGCAAAGGAGCTCATAGACAAAAGCAGTACCGTGTTGGGTTACGACCTCACTGACTACCTCTGGGGTGAAGTTGCAAAAGACACAAGCAGCAAGACAAGTATTGCTCAGCCGGCGATAAGCACAATTTCCCTTGCCTATGCCGAGGTGCTGAAAACCTTTGGACTTGCTGGTGAGGTATCATTGGGTCACAGCCTTGGTGAAGTCACTGCGCTTGTCTACTGCGGCATTGTTTCTTTTGAAGACGGTATCCGAATTATCAAAAAACGCGGCGAAGTCATGGAAAAAGCCGGTAAACAAGGAACTATGATGGCAGTAATCAATATCCCCGAGAAACCGCTCACTGAGATGTGCAAACAGGCATCAGAACAAACCTCTGAGCCCGTGGTCCTCGCCAATATCAATACGCCGAATCAAATCGTCATATCCGGTTCAAAAAATGCGATAAAGAAAGCTGCCCAACTGATAACAAAAGAACACGGACGCGGTATTCCACTGAGCGTCGGCGGCGCCTGGCATAGTCCATATCTGGAAAATGCGGCAACTGAGTTCTCCGGGTTCCTGGATAGCATAGAGTTTCAAACACCAACCTTGAAATTCTATTCTGTTGTCGAACAGAAAATACTGAATGACAACGAAGCGATTAAGAATTCTCTAAAACAGCAAATGCTTTCACGGGTTGACTGGGTTTCTGCCATAAATAATATCAAAGGATTGGGCTATAAGACGTTCTGTGAAATCGGACCGAGCAAGATACTAAAAGATCTGGTGTTTAAGATAGACATGAATTTGAAAGCCGAATCAACCGCTCTTTTTACTGATTTCGAAACCCTCGTACAAAATATATAACTGGAATCATTGAATGGTTAAAATATTATATAATATTTGCAGTTACCCAACCCTGATTTCAACTATGCAGATTGGACATTTTGAAATAAGTACGAACACTAATTATGATAAACGAATACGTTTCTTTAGGCATTTTAGGTATCATTGACATCACACCCATTTTCTGCTATTATTAGTATATGAACATCATTGTTCCAGTAGCGGGTGAGGGTCTACGCTTACGACCTCACACCCACACACAACCTAAATGCCTACTCTATGTCGCGGGAAAACCTATCTTAGGTCACATTCTCGATGGGTTCAAAGGGTTCAAAATCTCAAGGCTCGTTATTGTGTTTGGCACAAAAAGTGATTCAATCATTAAATTCTGCAAGAAGTACTCGTATAACTTTAAGTTTGTAGCTCAGGAAAAACGCCTTGGATTAGGACATGCCATATACACCGGCGCAAAAGGACTTCAAGGACCAACCATGGTTCTTTTGGGTGACACAATCATTGACTGTGATTTCAAAGATTTTACCAACCGCAAAACCAATATGCTTGCCGTCAAGGCGGTTGAAAACCCTAAACGCTTTGGGATCGTTGAAACTAAGGGCGTGGATGTTATCGGACTCGAAGAGAAACCGCTAAGACCCAAATCAAATCTGGCAATTCTGGGTCTTTATTATTTTCAGCATATAGAACGAGTTCATAAAGCGGTCGCGTATCTAATGAAAAGAGGTATAAAAACAAAAGGAGAATACCAATTGACTGATGCATTAAAACATCTTCTGGAAACCGATAATAGATTCAAAATAATGAAAGTAAATAAATGGTTCGACTGCGGAACTGCTGACGCACTAATTGAGACCAATCGCCACCTGCTGAAGAAAACGCATCATTTCAAGAAAAGAAAAAACACAATTATATTACCGCCGGTGTACATTAGTAACACTGCCCGAATATCTAATGCCATTATCGGTCCCAATGTTTCAATTGGAGAAGGCGCCACCATAGAAAACGCATTGATCCGAGATTCTATAATAAATAAAGAAGCGTATATTCAAAATACGCTACTCTCTGAATCAATCATTGGTGAAAAAGCGTGTATCAAAGGTCAGCTGAAAAAGTTGAGTGTCAGTGATTCATCAGTCATAGAATTCCCATGATCTATCCTTGTCTACTGACTACTGTCTGCTATCTACTTACTACTGCTTCAGACCTTAACCCTCCCGAGGTCCAGAGTCTCATAAAATCAGGTCTCGAATATGCGTATATCGAGCAATTCGACAGTGCCCAAATATATTTCGATGTAACCATAGAATCCTACCCGAATAACCCTGCCGGATATTTCTTCAAAGCAGCACTCGTCCAACTCAAGATGATGGACAACTGTCAGTTCACTGGTGAGAACCAGTATTTAACACTGATCAAACAGACGATTAAATCAGCTCAGGCAATACTTGATAAAGAAGATAATCTGTGGGCTGAGTTCTATTTAGGAAGCAGCCATACATACCGCGCCGTCTATGAGGGGTTGAAACACAATTATTTTGAGACGTTTAAATACGGTGTAAAAGGCGGTAGAATACTACAGGGTATAATCAAAAAGGATTCGACATTTTATGATGCTTATTTAGGAGCTGGTTCGTTTGAGTATTTTTGGGCTCGCGCCGCACGTTATCTGCCAGTACTCAAACTTAGCGGTGGTAATGTGGATGAAGCAATAAGGAAACTCCATGTTGCCGCGGAAAAAAGCCTCTATTCTGATCGCACTGCGCAAAATTCACTGGTCTTCATCTATGGCGAAGAAAAAAATTACGCTATAGCCCACAGTCTTATTGATAGCCTACTTACCCAGTATCCTGAGTCAAAGACGTTTCTGTGGGGCAAAGCAGACCTTGAATTCAAAGAAGAAAACTACTTTGCTGCAATTCGTACATACAATGAACTTCTATCAAAATATAATGCAGAAGAAAATAAGAACTACTCGAATATTGCTCAGTGTAAACTCGCAATCGGCAAATGTCATTATAAGTCAGGTGAGAAAGACAAAGCACGCGAAGCACTGAAGGACGTAGTGCGTCTAAAACCACATGTTGATGAATATCCTTTGATAAAGGGATATTGCCGCGAGGCATATGGCTTACTCAGCCGCATTTTTTAAACTTCACTGCTCCCCCGGGGTGAATACTGTTCGAGCGAGCAAAGCGCTTGTCCGCTATGTCGTGTAGAGGAAGTCGAGAACATACCTAATATGAAATTGTGTCATTCTCTGGCGAGCTTGTCCTGAGTTATATGTCGAAGGGACCAGGGAATCCAGCAAATGAAGTAATCTTATTATGAAAAAATTACTAATCCTCACCTATTATTGGCCACCCCTGGGCGGTCCAGGTTCTTTAAGGCCTGTCAAATTTGCCAAATACTTGCCTGATTTTGATTTTGAACCAATTATTCTAACGAGAAAAGATATTGCCTACCACAGCATAGATGAAGAACTGGGCAAACAAGTTGAAAACGTAAGAACAATCAGAACTGAATCCCTGGACCCAGCACGCCTTTTCCACTTGCTGGGCATGCGCATCTATCGGCCAAAACCATGGCAGACACCAGTAAAGCAAGTAATGAACTTTCCTGATCACAAAATCCTCTGGTTGCCATTTGCTTTTGACGTAGCGCGCAAAATCGATTTTGACTATATCTTTGTCACTGCGCCACCATTCAGCGCCTTTATTACTGGTTATTATCTTGCCAAAACTGTGGCAAAACCTCTAATCCTGGATTTCCGCGATGCATGGTTAGAGTTTCCTTTCCTTCCTTACCAGGGGAAAATGAAAAAAGCATATGTTTCTTACTGGGAAGAAAAAATAATAAACGCCGCATCCTTGATAATAGTCGTGGATGACAATATCAGACAAACACTGATTGCTAAATATCCGCGGGCTCAAGAAAAAATCTTTGTAATTCCAAATGGTTATGATACCGACGATTTTGCCATCTCTGAAAAACCTCGAACATTTACCTTATCATATCTCGGCACGATCCGTGAAGAAAGAAATCCGGCAAATTTTCTAAAGGCAATTAAACAACTCATTACCGAAAAGAGAATCAGTAACCTCGATATAAAACTCAAATTCATCGGTCACATAGAGGACAAATATCTACGTGAAATATCCAAGTTGCCTTTTGCTGTAGTCTTTGGACATCTCCCCTATACCCAGGCAATCAAAGAATTCTCTTCTTCACATCTAAGTATCATGATCACCACGGGCAGTAAATACTTCTTTCCTTCTCGTCAGAATGAATACCTTGCATCCGGTCTGCCAATACTTGTCTGTGGTAGATCAAAAGGGGTGCATTTACTCGATCAAGCCTTTGAGCAAGGTTATCCAGGTTGGATTCTCGAATACGATGATATTCAGGGGATAAAAGAAAAAATCCTTGAATTGTATAGTGAATTCAAAAAAGACAATACTGTCAAAGGTATAACCCCGTATAAACAATATACCCGCCAAAACCTCACCAAAAAACTCGCAGAACTAATCTGGAGAATCAAAGGATAAACCTTTGAAAAGTCATTAAGTAACTAAGTAATTAAGTTATTGGATGATTAAGTAAATAAGTAATTGAGAAAAGTCTAGAATTTTTTGGTCTGTTTGATCTTTTTGGTTTGTTTCATCTATTTTGTCTGTTTGGTAAATGACTTAGTGACAAATGACTCAATGACCAATATATATTACAGTTTTTCACTTTACGCTCAACTCCCTACGCTTTTCTTACTAGCATCTGCTATTTTAGTCTATTCTATTTGATATTTGTATTTTGAGATTGTTTAGGATTTCGATATTAGGATTTAGTATTTCTTACTAGCATCTACCATCTCGTATCTAGCATCTGTCTTTACTGGGCAGGGAAGGACTCGAACCTTCGAAGGCTTACGCCAGCAGATTTACAGTCTGCCCCCTTTGACCGCTTGGGTACCTACCCGGATTAGCATATAGCTTATGGCTAACGGCTTATTGAAAATTTATATTTGATTACAACTCCGCTCCAATTCGGATTAGCAAAGTTTACTTTGCACCTGTATTTTGCGCGAAACAAGTTTCGTTACTCTATCCCGTACAGAACCGGGAAAGGAATTCGAACCTCCGTATCTGAGATTTATCCCGCACAATCTAAAGCCGGCGGCCAGATTCGAGCTGGCGACCTGCTGTTTACAAAACAGCTACTCTACCACTGAGTTACGCCGGCAACACCATTATTGTACGGGACTCTTCACTGAGCTATCCCGGCACAGATGGTAAACATCTAAACCACCCTCATTATACGCAAAAACCCAAAAATGTCAATCTGTCAATGGAGACAGGCTACTTTTTAATATCGCTTTTCCCATCTTATTTGGATCATTAATGAACTTTAATGTTATTTGTTTGAGTAAAAAAGTTGCCTGTCCCCTTTTTGCTTTAAAGCCTTATCTCTTTACCTGTTGCCTTAACCTCTATGACCAATGGATCAGCATCATTGAAATCTTCTGGACGGTAAGGCATTGGTTCAATTCTTAAATCTACATCATGGCAAAATTTTAGTAGTTTTAAACTGTCTTTGAATCTATTACCTGTGAAATCTTCAGAGATAATTAAGATATCAATATCACTATCTTTTCGGTATTTTCCTTTGGCGTATGAGCCATATAAATAAGTTTTTTTAATTCGGTAATTATTATTCTGCAAAATTTTTAAATATTGTTTTATTATTGAATTAATTTTGTCAACCATTTATAGAACTCCTTAATTTCCAATATATATCTATTTGTAAATTTTCTAGTGCATAATTTATGGAATTTGAATCTTACATCAGGGTATCTCGCCTCAATATTGAATCTTGTTACTATCTCCAATAACTCTTTCTGGCTTCTATTCAACGCTAATTTGCATTTCTCTGCTAGATATGTGAGATTATGAGTATAAGGCGTTGATTTTTCAATGGCTTTCACATAGTAGCCTTTCAAAGTCTTTTCCAAAACAAGATGCCCGAAATATAAGGAGTATGGATAGTGTTTTTTTTCGTAAAGAGATTTCATAACTTCTAAATCTTTCTGGGCTGTCTTTAACCAGTAATCAATAAGTTGTTTTCTATTTTTTGTCATGTATTCAATTTTATCTACTAATAGAAATAAGTCAAGGTCATTTTCCGAAACTGTCGTTGCGCGTCTGTCAACCTGTGTCGTGTGAATCGAATGGGAAAGTATCTCTTTGTCTTAGTTTCACCCGTTCTCCGTATTACTGGACAAGCAACTGGGGAATAATCGAGGTCAGTTCTTTACAGGCTGACCGAGAATGCCGAAATTTATTGGAGTAGAGCCTTCAGGCTTGTTAAATTTCATGAAATTTCGGCAGTTTTTGACGGGGCTAAAGCCCCTACTCCACTAAACCAACAGCCTGATTGGGTTAGGGTTAGGAAACTAGATATTGCTTTTATTCCAGCATCCTAACCCAAACCTATTTCCCATTATTTCAAAAGAACCGCCTTTTCCACTCTCTGATAATCATCCGTCTGAAAACGCACAAAGTACACACCCGCAGGAACACGACGACCTAAATCATCACACGCATCCCAAACCCGGGTATAACACCCAGGCTCACACTTGCCTTTAATAACCGTGCGCACTAAACGACCCGCCGCATCATATACACACAACGAAACATCACTCACACCCGCTACCTGATAACGAATATTCATTACACCTAAACCCGGATTAGGATACATAATACCTAATAGCGTGTTTAATGGCAAACTGGCAAGACCACCTTCCTCTTCAATACCCGGCCAGTTCCAATAACGATTATAAACAGTATCAGCATTCGCCTGTAAATCAGTTAAGTTGTTACCACCGATAACTGCAAACGACACAACCTTAGCAGCACCAGGAGCAAGCGTAAACGGACCGGATGAATTGCACGTTGACCAGTCATACGGACGATTCGATGAGGCATTCTGTATAGTACCATCCATAAACTGAATCTGAAT
>JAUWCU010000104.1 GCA_030609135.1 Candidatus Stahliibacteriota bacterium
GATGTTCAAAATGTTATTAGCCTTATCAAAAGATACAATCCAAACGCATTTTACACTATAGAAGATATCAAATTTGTGAGTAAAAAGGTACTTCCTTATAGAAAATCCTGGTATAAAAGATATAATCTAAATTTTCTTAGATATCGTCTTAAACGAAAGTAATTCTTCACCAAAATGCACTACACATAACACAGGAGACTGTCGATTTTTTGGAGCTGGGCGTTTATGCCCGTCGTGTCTTACGAACCTAAAGGCTCTACTCCTTGGAAAACTGGAGTTTTTCGACAACCCCACGGTGTATACGGTTTGCTTGGCCCACCCAAATGTCTGGGATTTCCTTTTATTGATTGATTCAACTTGATTTTACTTTTTTTATATCTATAATTAGAGTATAAAATAGGGCATAAAATGACTATTTTAAATGGACTGTGGATTAGTTAATAGATGTTAATTTATCGGCCCGGTATAGATGCAAAATCGTCCTCGACGAATAAAATATAGCACTGACTAATGACCATACACATATTGCGACCAACGACCAAAATGGCGCCTTGAGCAAAACACCGATTAAGACAAAGATTATATAACTGTTTTTTCTACCGTCAAATTTCCTGAATACCTGTTCAACCCTCCCGAAGTCTGCTAATGGACGGTTTTTAATCGCCTTACCAAATGCCTGTCCACAATAATGAGAAAAACCATCAAAGAGAAGTATAAATGTACAAAATAAAATTGGTAGTATTCCATGGACTTTTGACAGGTATATAGCTAAACCGATATACCAAGAATGTTCAAAAAGAAAGTCGAGGGCGTGTTCTACATTTCCAATAGCTGTAGAAGCCAATTTTGCTCTTGAAAGCTTTCCATCTACACCGTCCATAAACGAAACGATAAAGGTTACAAGAGAAGCAAATAATAAATGTCCCATGAGGAATAAAAAAGTAGCTGCATAAGCAATTATATTTGTCAGTATAGTAATCTGGTTGGGTGTAATCTGTGTATTTACCAATTTACTTACAATAAAATTTTCTATTGGCTTATTAATATATGTTGCAAGCAGATCATTTTTTCCTTTACAGGCATTGTTAATTAAAAAACTCTTGGTTTTGACTAAATCCTCTCTTGAATCAATGTCAATACAAAAAGGTTTAATTTCCTTACGCATACTTGGAATATATGAGTCAATTTGAGTAATATCAAATACTTCGGCGTCTTTATTCTTGGCAGCTTTTGCAATACCTTCAGCCAGTTCGGTTTTGTCTTCTTTTACCGCTTCCTCAATATAATTAAACACCTTTGGCGTGCATAAGAATACACCAGTATCTATACAGTTTGATTCCTTTATATTCTTACCTATATCAACAATTTCCCCATCCTTTTCCAGAACTTTCGTATCACCCGGCAATGCCTCTCTTTTGTCAACAGCCAAAACAACAGAACTTTTTGGAACATAATTAACGAGCACCTTAAGAATGCGCTCATCAAAGATATGATCAGCCATCAATAGAATAAAGTTTTCATTTAACAATTCCTTAGCTTTTAGAACGGAAATACCGTTTTCTTTTTGCCATTCACCATTCTCAACATAGCGTATTCTTATTTTGAATCTCTCTCCATTACCTAAAATCGTTTTGATTTTGTCGCCATGATAACCTATAACTATCACGAATTCTCTGATACCTACTTGCCTTGCAGTTAATATTACTCTTTCAATTAAAGATAAACCTAATATCTGAATTAGTGGTTTGGGTTTATCTTTAGTTAAATCGCCCAACCTACTACCATCTCCTGCAGCAAGAATTAAAGCTTTCATAAACTACTCCTTATCCCTTAAGATATCGAAATATATGTTTATTTCTCTTTTACGATTGTGCGTAGAACTAACTAATAGCTCCTTAATTAATAATCACCATAACCACCGGATGGGATTGGAGGTGCTTTCTCTTTTTCAGGTTTTTCAACCACAACCGCCTCAGTAGTTACCAGAAGTGCCGCAATACTTGAAGCATTCTGCAGTGCAGTGCGCGCAACCTTTGTCGGATCAATAATCCCTGCTGCAATCATATCTTCAATTTTCTCACTCATCACATTGTAGCCAAATAGGGTTTCTGCTTTCTTAACCTGTTCGACAATAACTGAACCTTCTTTACCGGCATTTGTAGCAAGCTGTCTTGTTGGTTCTTCAAGTGCCCTTTTAACAATATCAACACCGATTTGTTGGTCTCCTTCCAACTTCAGTTTCTCTAAATCAGTTACAGCACGAATGAATGCTACGCCGCCACCAGGCACAACACCTTCTTCAACTGCTGCCCTTGTGGCGTGAAGCGCATCCTCAACCCTTGCCTTCTTTTCTTTCATTTCTATTTCTGTTGCTGCACCAACGTTCAACACTGCCACACCACCGGCAAGCTTTGCCAGACGCTCCTGTAATTTTTCCTTGTCATAGTCTGAGGTTGTCTCTTCCATCTCATTTCTTATCTGAGTAATTCTTGCCTGCAGATCAGCCTTTTTACCAACACCTTCAATTATTGTGGTATTTTCCTTGTCAATTGTAATACGCTTTGCCTGACCAAGATCAGAAACCTGGACATTCTCTAATTTTAAACCAATATCCTCGGATATGAGTTTACCATTAGTGAGTACTGCAATATCCTCAAGCATTGCTCTTCTACGATCACCATAGCCTGGAGCTTTTACTGCGGCACACTGCAGTGTTCCTCTAATCTTATTAACAACCAAGGTTGCAAGTGCTTCACCCTCAACCTCTTCGCAGATTAGCAAAATCGGTTTTCCTTTTTGCGCGGTCTTTTCTAAAAGTGGTAAAAGATCTTTCATCCCACTTATTTTCTTTTCATATAACAATATATAGACATCTTCAAGAATACACTCCATTCGATCAGGATTAGTAATAAAATAAGGTGAAAGATAACCACGGTCAAACTGCATTCCTTCAACAACATCGAGCGTGGTCTCCATACCCTTTGCTTCTTCAACAGTAATCACACCATCTTTACCAACCTTTTCCATGGCATCGGCAATAAGCTTTCCAATTGTTGCATCATTATTCGCAGATATCGCCGCAACCTGAGCAATCTCAGTCCTTCCTTTCACATCAGTAGATATTTTTTTCAATCCTGTAATAACTGTCTCCACTGCCTTATCAATACCTTTTTTTACCTCCATTGCATTCGCACCAGCAGTAATTGTCTTCAGTCCCTCACGATAGATTGCTTCAGCAAGAATCGTGGCAGTAGTTGTTCCGTCACCCGCCACATCAGAAGTTTTTGACGCTACTTCTTTCACCATCTGCGCACCTACGTTTTCAAACTTATCTTCCAGTTCAATCTCTTTAGCTACTGTTACACCGTCTTTTGTTATAGTAGGAGAACCCCACTTCTTCTCCAGCACAACATTATGTCCTTTTGGACCAAGGGTCACCTTCACAGCGTCAGACAGTATTTTCACTCCCCTCAAGATTGAACGCCGTGCATTTTCGCTAAATTTAATCTCTTTTGCTGCCATATTTTAATCTCCTTGTGCTTATGTTTCTTTCTCAATAATCCCTAAAATATCATCCTCACGAATAATTAAATACTCTTTATCATCGAGTTTGATCTCATTTCCAGAGTACTCACCAAAGAGAATAATATCTCCCTTTTTCACAACCAGTGGAATCTTATTTCCCTTTTCGTCTCTACGACCATTTCCCACTGCAATTATTTTGCCCTGATGAGGCTTTTCTTTTGCCGTGTCAGGGATAATAATACCGCCTTTTTTTACCTCTTCTTCAATTCTTTCA
This sequence comes from Candidatus Stahliibacteriota bacterium, assembly GCA_030609135.1. GTDB lineage: Bacteria > Hydrothermota > Tepidihabitantia > SM23-42 > SM23-42 > JAUVZL01. The sequence continues at coordinate 3,800 of JAUWCU010000104.1, forward strand.
ACCAGAATATGATCATGTAGTGGTTTTATTTTCATTTTACCTCCTTTTTTTCTCTATGCCAAAAAACCCTTGCCGATTTCTGTTTATCAGAAAACTTATACTCAATATCACCACCATAAGAGTAATAAAGCATTCGACCCGAGTGCCCTGAATAGCCATAATCAAAATGCGTACCACTAAAGGTTTTTTTCCAAACTTTATGAGGTACTCGAATTAAAAAAAAGCCTCCCCGTACAAAGAAGACTATCGTTAAAAGAATACCTCTTTTAGAATATTCCACTTTTACTCCTTATCTATATTCTTACGATCTTTTATCATCCAGTATCTGAATTCCTAACCTTTGTTCTGCTGCCATTAAAATGCTTTTGATCATTTCGTCATAAGAGATTCCTGCAACTGCTGCCATTTTAGCAAGATGACCATCCCAGCACCATCCTGGATTCGGGTTCACTTCAAGAAGTTTTGGATTGCCTTGCGCATCAAGTCTCCAATCAAATCGACAATAGTCTCTGCATTCTAACCTCTCGAACAACTTTAAACAGCATTCAATAATAAACTTTTCTATATTCTCAGTCAAATCAGCAGGAATTGATTTGACGTTCCGGTAAGGTGATTCTGGGAGCCACTTTGTCTCATATCCGCATATTCTGGGAAGCTCTGGTGGTAGTGTTGAGTAATCTTCTTCAATAACAGGTAAGACTCTGTAAGATTCAGGGGGATTTCCTATAATTCCTATACTCAAATCTTTTCCTGTAAGGAATTCCTCAACAAGAATGGGTTTATCATAACCAAATTTCTCGCGCATGTCGGAAATGGCATTCACCAATTCCTCAAGGCTATATACTACGCTTTTTTGCGTGATTCCAAAACTGGCATCCCCATAGTTTGGTTTCACAAGGGCTGGAAAATCAAGAGGAAGTTCAATAGTGGATGCTTCCGGCTTGATGAAAAAAGCTTCAGGCACAGAAATTTCCATCTCCTTTGCAATGCCACGCACCAGTGATTTATCATAACAGTAAGCAAGACATTGAGGCCCGGACCCGGTATATAGAATACCAAGCATTTCCAGCAAGGAAGGTATATGAAACTCTTTTCTGGGGTCGTTGTTATAACCCTCGTCGCAGAGATTGAAGACAATATCTATTTTGGATTTCATTTTTATCATATCATGAAGTAATGTATCATGATTATTAAAATATGTAAACTGATAACCCCTCATGTTCCTTAATGCACCCTTAAGTTGGTCAATCGTATAGAAATCATCATCATCAAAAACGCATAACGGCTTCAAGAGATCGGGTTTTGTCGGATCACCTAAGACTACAACCACATTCTTTGGCAATTCTTTTTTCCTCTTTAGGGGCGTCCATTCTTTCCTGACGACGGCTGTTACAATAATCCGCTTTTCCATCATACCCAAATCCTGATTCCTCTGGGAATCCGGTGATATTTCTCCATGTAGGGTAATATCGCTGAAGTTTGCTGTTTTTAGAAGTTTATTCAGGCTCTCATGAGTATAAAGTCTCTCCGCATAGAACTGATCTGTAATAAGTCCTTTTTCCACATGAGCAATTAATTCTCGTGAGATTAAACGTTGTTTGTCTAATGAAATGGAACGTTCTCTACAGACAAAATACTTTTTGTCTATCCACTCCCAGGATCTAGGCTGGAAATGTTCCCTTAAATATACTCCATCAGCAACATCGATTAAAAGCTTGCCCCAGGGTTTTAAAACTCTATACACCTCTTTAAGCACCCTTAAATCATCTTGTATTGTTTCAAAATAACCAAAGCTATTTCCTAAAAGTATAACTACATCAAAACGATCCGGAGGGTACGAAAGTTTTCTGGCATCACCTTCTCTAAACTTTACACTCAGTCCTTCTTTTTTTGCCTTTGCTTTAGCTTTCTGTACCAAATAGTGAGAACGGTCTATCCCATGTATGTATGTAAACCCCCGCCGAGCTAATTCCAGAGAATGACGTCCCTGACCACAACAAAGATCCAAAATATTATCCTCTGGTGAAAGTTTTAAAATTTCTGAAAACAGATCGACCTCTTGTCTGGTTATATTATTGTCGTCTACAACATCTGCATCGGTCTTGAGGTAGAGAAAGTTGAATATTGTTCTCCACCAATCAGGTTTTACATGTTCTTCAAGATTTAAGACCGGACCCAGCATCCTTTTTTTGATTTTTTCCTTCTTAAGCTGAGGTATTGTTTTATCTATGGTTATCCTTTTATCCATTATTTCCTTCCTTCTAAGAAATATTTACTTCAAGTTCAAGCATACATACCTCTACATGCTGTTTTTTCATCTTTCTTACATTCATCTTTGCATTAAATATCGCCTCTATTTTTGTTTATTAACTTCTTTTAGCTTTTCTGAGTCTTGCTCAAAGATTTCCGATTTGGATAATCCTCTTATAATGCAATTGATTAGATCCTGATGAAACTGATTGTCTGATTTAACCAGATGATAATAAATAAACTGCCCATCTCTTCTATCATTTACGATACCTGTCAATCTTAATTTCGCCAAATGCTTTGAAATATTCGACTGTGTAGAATTAAGAACTTGATACAATTCGGCCACATTCATCTCTTGTTTATATAGAAGATTCACTATGCGCAATCTAGTATCATCTCCAAGAACCTTTAATATTAACCTTATATATTTTAATTCATGCATAATTCCTCCAATATATTACCATATACTCATATGTTCATATCAACCTTATAATTATACCTTTTAATAATACTTTGTCAATATATTTGTGAGGTCTGTTAGACAATGCATTTCCTCTTGACAATATTTATTTTTTTAATAGAATATGACAGTTCGAAAAAGGGGGTATATAATGAGCAAGTTGGATATTTGGCTGTGCACCATCTGTGAGTATAACTACGACCCACAACTTGGTGATCCTGATAATGACATACCAGTCGGGACATCATTTGATGAATTGCCAGAAGAGTGGGTCTGCCCATGCTGTGGTGCAGAAAAAAACCAATTCGTACCGTATGCTGAAGCAAAAGATGTTTAAAAAAGGATTACTTGGGGTCAAAGAAATAAGTCTTTTGTATTCTACGGGGCGAGCGGCGATGCTTTATAACGACTAACGAAAATACTGAACATCAGCGAGGTGTAATTAGTCCTTGATTATTTTTAATCAGTACATATAATTATCTCAATGGACTTTAAGGACATAGACTTAAAATCGGTGCTCCATATAATAATTAAAAATCCCATTCGAAAGATATTCGCCATAATTTTCGCATTTGGTCTTTGGTCCTTCGTTGCCCTCGATAAGAACTACGTGTACCGGAAAGATATCAAAATAACCTACACAAACCTCGCCGACTCTTTCATGATCGTCGACTCTGTACCAACGATTAATGTTTCATTTATTGGTCGCGGTGGATCACTTTTGAGTACCTGGGCAGCACCACCCAAGGCGCGTTGTGACATCGCCGACAGGGAGATTGGAACTAATACGATCCCCACAAGCGAGTTCTTGATACCAACTGGTTTTCCTGACTTGAAGTGGACTTTCAATGCCCCATCAATAGCCGTGACAATAGACAAAAGGATTACAAAAATAATCAGGGTTAATGTACCGTTCAAAGGTACCCTTAAACAAGGATACTCAATAAGCGAGGTCGTCGTACTGGATACAGTAAGTGTTACAGGACCACGCAATATCTTGCTCGACCAGAAAGAAATGTTGACTGAAACACTCGACGTCAAGAACAAACGATCATCATTCTTAGCAAAACTAAGAATCGCAGAAATGTCAGAGCTATTCGAATTCTCCAGAGAAAACGTACAAGTTGAAATCAAAATAGACACAACTATTGAGAAGTTGTTCACGAATATACCACTAACCCTGCTTTTTACACCTGAACAGCGCGTGTCATCTGAGAAAATAAGTCTTGATACACTTATCGTCCAGGGACCGAGTAATAGAATGCATGGTCTTGAGAAAAAAGATATCACTGTAAAAATAACGCTGACAAAGCTACCCGTCGGAGAACACTATCTGCCAGCCACGATAGTATTACCACAATATTTTAAACCGGTAAACTCGGTACCGAAGAAATTCAAAATCTCGATTTACTAAGGAAAACGTATAATAGTTTCAGTGGATTTCGTTAGCATATTACACTGTTGTCACTCTGAATTTATTTCAGAGTCTCTCTTTATCGAGATTCCGAAACAAGTTCGGAATGACAGGTTCCACAACATAATTGAAACTATTATATGTTCGGAGTAATATTAAAAGGGATACACTTTAATCATTGCTTGCCATGGTAAAAATACCAGGAATCCATAGTACGAAACATGGTTTTTATATACTGATCTTTTTCTTCATCATCACCCGAATATTCTACTATCTTATAGGTATTCGCTTTGATATTACACCGATTTACTGGTTTTTCCAATTCATCGATCCTCAGTTATTGAAAACCGAGTTGCTCAAGAGTATCTTATACCTCCACACGCAACCCCCTGTTTTCAACCTGTTTCTCGGATCGATCATTAAACTTGCCAATAACAATGAGGCGCTTGCTTTTGCTCTAACATACCAGGCGATTGGTCTCATCATGATATTGAGCCTTTACTTAATACTTAGAAAACTAACTATTCCCTTACGCATTGCCTTGCCACTTACTATGTTTTTCGCGATAAGTCCTCCAGTAATCCTTCTCGAAAACTGGCTATTCTATACCTATCCAGTAACGTGCCTGCTCGTGCTTTCAGTAATCTTCCTCAATTATTATCTTGATGAACACATACACACTTATTTATTCTTATTCTTCTGTACTCTTTCTTTGATCGTATTGACC
>JAUWCU010000103.1 GCA_030609135.1 Candidatus Stahliibacteriota bacterium
CTCTTTTTTATAAAATTAGGATTTTATTACTCAGAGCATTAAATAGTTTAATTTGATAGTTCTCCATAGCTTGCTACAGAGTTTCTTCTGTCATTCCCTGGCAAGCCTGTCCTCTGATCCCCTGATCAAGTCAGAGGACAAACTTGATCAGGGGAACCAGGGAATCCAGGAAAATGACGACATACATTGAACAGTATTTGATTAAACTATTTAATGGTTTCCTTAGTAATAATAATGAAATAAACGAAATTAGAACAATCGAAAGGATAATCTTTTTCTTTTGTGTCATATGAGCCTTGCTAATTGGCTTCTGAATTTTATCAGATTATACATTGTCACTTCACTGCCCAGATGCTTCACTTAGTGCTTTGAGAAACTCAGGATGGACATTGTATCCCTGTTTCTCAAGTTGTGTGATGTCTTCCCACGCTTTTCCATATTCTCCCATGAAAAAGTGGGCTATTGCTCGGTTATTGCGTGCTTTGATATGGGTCGAATCAATCATTAAAACCTGAGTGAAATCTGCTATCGCCTTTTGATAATCCTGCATATAAGAATACGCTGCTGCCCGGTTATAATGTGCTTTAATATAAAGTGAATCGATATCCAAAGCTCTTGTATAATCCTGTATCGCGCTCTTGTGGTCATTGATGCGGCCATAGACATTCCCACGATTAAAATATATTTCAGCGTGTGTCGTATCTATTTCCAATGCCTTATCATAATCAGCTAACGCTGCTTCGTATTTCCCATCAAGGTACATAACATTTGCTCTGCGGTAATATGCTTCGGCATTGAACGGATCAAGCTCAAGCGCGTGCGTATAGTCAACAACCGCAACCCCAAGATCTTTTTTGAGCACGTGAACATTCCCGCGATTCACAAATGCTTCTGTATAATTGGGGTTTATGGTCAGGGCTTTGTCATAATCAGCAAGTGCCTTATTATATTCTCCATTGTCTTCATATGCCAGTGCACGGTTTACATAGACTGTCGGGTCATCTGGATAATACCGTACAAAATAGCTGGTCAATGATACACAGTTTTGCCAGATTTTAGCAAGCCGCACTGTTGCCAGAGTATACAAACATGCTACTACGAACAAAGCCACTAATAAACTCGATTTCACCAGTCGCTGATATTTATTCTTCTGATGATACAACCAGACAAATCCCTCAGCGATAATATATGAAATACCGATCGAAGATAAGTAAGTGAAACGATCAGCTGAATAGCCTAAGACGACCACGAAAAGCGCCGGGGATAGTGTTATAAAAAAGAATACGCTACCCATAAATATCTTCTTGGTGTGTTTAAGTGAGAAAACAATGAAAAAAGCTATAGCAATCAACAAAATAAGTGCAGATATCGGTAAGGCAACATGCCCTGTGACATATGGTTTTAGAGAAACAAGCCTGATAGGAGCAAAGATACGCATCAGGTAATAAAACACCAAACGATGGATATTCATGAATACTTTTTCAAAGAATGTAAATGCGCTTTCTTGCAGCTGGTACTGATAAGACTGCCGGGCAACTATGGCAAGTACACCACTACCAAAGGCAACCAAAAAATAAGGTATCTTCTCAAGAAAAAAAGTACGGTCAAACTTGCGTCCCTTAAAATAATCGACTACCACGAGTAAAACCGGCAGCGTTATTGCCACAGCTTTGGAAAAAATTGATAATACCAAGGTGAAAAGACCAAGCCAATAATACCAGTACGACTTCTTTGCCCGAAAGAGTAGATATAGAATCAGTGTTATAAAAAAGAAAAAAGCGCAGAGCAGGTCTTTTTGGTCGGCAATCCAGGCAACTGACTCAACCCGCAAAGGATGGATTGCAAACAACAACCCGGTAACCAGGGCAACACCGAGGCTGCCGCTCATTAGGTAAATCAACCAGCAAACAAGCAGGCAGTTTACTACGTGGAGCACAATACTTACCATATGATATGCGCTTGGATCTAATTGAAAACAGGAATACTCAACCGCGTAAAGCAGTAGGGTCAGTGGTTGATAATTGCCCAATGTATAAGTTGAAAAAATGGATTGTAGATTACTCCACGTGAGGTTTTGAATCAACACATTATCGACAACATAGATATGATCATCCCAGCACTTCAGAAAATCGTTGTTAATATTTGGAAGAAAAACAAAAAATGTGGTGAGCGCTACAAGGCATAATGCAACAATTGTCTTTTTTCTATTCATGCTGGCGGTTTTTCGTGTTGTCTACATAATTGGTCACGTTACACTATGCTCCTTCTGAGAAGAAGTCTTCAACATCGACTTAGCTGCTTTTAGTCCGGTCTCCAGCGTATAGTCCTGCACTTTAACATTAGTATGGTAACCTGAAGTCTTTGTCGTGCGCTGTCTAATGACGATTACGTCGACCTCACCAGTTTTTTTACGTTCGACAACGAGTTTATCAAATGATTGCTTGCCAAATTTCTCAAGTAGATTGAAACTATGTTTGGCGATCAGCACAACGTAAAAATAAGGGTATGGACGACCCTTTACTGAGTTTATCGAAATCTGCCCTTGCAACCCGATAAAATCCTTGGGTGCGTCTTTAAATCTAATCAAGAGCCGCGTATCGTTCGGGAACGAACCCTCTTTGGTCTCACCTATTTCCAAATAGGGTATTGCCTGAATATTAGGATCGTCCTTAATCAATGGTTGGCTCAGCATCCGCTTTACAACACCTGCCTTAATATCCAGGGCTTGCGGCATCCAGGCACTTTTGCGACCGCTAAGTGCCAACCCACCAAATAGTATGATGGCATTTACCAGGGTTGCCAGAAACCCGAAGGATAGATTGACGAACAAAGACAAGAAGGGCATGCCAAAACCAATCCCAAAGATAAAAAGGACGAGTACCCCAATCAGACAACCGGCATTCTTGCTGCGGAATTTCTTCACTTTCTTGCATTGTTCTATTACCTGATCGATTTTTACCGGGACAACCTCTTGCCAAACCAGTTTCTTCGCGCTAACCCGCTTTACTGATATACCTTTTAGCAAATTGAAGATGAGGCAGGCAATAATAAATGGCAGACCGGCAAGTATATTCCTTGTGGTCATTTGAAACAAGAAACCAACCCCGATTAAAAGGACCGACATAAAAGTACGCAAGCGCGTACTTATTTTGTTAAATATAAGGTATGTCTTATGCTCGGTCATGGAGTTCCTTTTTACCGCAAGCTGCCCAGTACAGAGGACATGCACCCTTGCAAATATCAAACTCAAGACAATCACGACACTCATCCGGTGCATATTCAATATTCTTGAAATAAGTCAGCATAGGCGATTGCCATATATCCTGAAAACTTTGTTTTAAAAGTGAAGCAACCGGCCATCGCCAGGACGAACACGGTATGATATTACCCATCGGATCAAGACTGAGCAAACCAGTAATCGCGGCACATGACTTATTCCCAAAGCCATGCGATATTGGGTTGAATTTGCACATCGGCACTGGTGAATACCAGAGAAACTTGATACCCTCATTGTCTGCCCGGCGTTTCAGGTTGAGCACATGATCACCGATTTCTGAATACGATACCCAGATGTCGCTTCTATTGCGCGCCGTACCACACGGGATAATCAAATTCATTGATAGCCGGTCAAGACCCATGCTCTTTACCAGTAGCAGGATATCCTCTAACTGATTCAAATTGTTCCTCGAAACCGTGGTATTTGTATGTACTGGAATACCAGCCTCTTGTAGCAGCTTGACGCCTTTAATAGTTGCCTCGAATGATCCGGTAATACCGGTTATGCTGTCGTGGATTTTATGATTTGGTCCTTCAATGCTAACCTGTCCACTTGACAAACCGACGCTCTTCAACTCGGTAACCAAATTTTTGTTAAGAAGCGTGCCATTAGTTATGATATTAGTCCACATGCCAATTTTTGAAGCATATTCAACAAGCACACTGATATCCTGTCGCAGCAAAGGTTCGCCGCCCGTGAAACTAACTGAGGGAACCTGCGCTTCTTTAAATATCTTGAACAGAATCTTTTTCATGTCACTTGTGTTCAGTTCGTTGTAGTTTTTATCGCCGACATAGCAAAAATCACATTTTAGATTGCATCGGTAGGTTACCGCGATTTCTGAAAGTACCGGGTATTCAGTAAATGCACCGTTGAATTCATAGTATGATATCGCCTCACGCTGCTCATTCTCACGCAAACAACCGCTCACTGCTGCCCTGAGGTCACAGAAGAAATAGTGAAGCTCGTGTCTTTTCTCTTCACTATCACCGACGAACGCGAGAAATTCCTCTATGGAATGACCTTTGAAAAGAAAGTTTAATATACTAACCCCGGCATCATTCAATTTATAAGCCTGATTAGGGATTAGAATCAAAAGCCGGTCGATCTCACGCACGTAGACATAGGGCTTTATCTTCTCAACAAACTCGTTAATCCAGGTAACATCAAAACACGTACTCGTAAATCGTGATTCGTACTCGTGATTTTTGATATTTGATGTTTGAAACTTGGTTCTTGGTTCTTGAAACTTCATTCTCAATGCGCTCCCCCACTCACGCATGCCGAGTGACAAGCTGAGTGACACGCCGAATGACACGCAGAATGGCACGCGGAATGACACGCAGAATGGCAGGCATCATGACAAGCAGTATGGACATAACACGCACTGTGACACGCGTCTGATCTCACAAAGGCTGAATAACTCTTTATCGGTTCTGCATAGGCAACAAAGGCAGATTCTGTTTCATTAAAATACCTCTGCCGAGCAAAATCACGGTTTAATAAGTAATTATAATACTCTGATTTGCTGTATTCAGAATCAATCTTTGGCGAATGAGCGCCGATTTTCTCTTCATAATACAACTTTGTTGCCTTGAGATCGCAATCCCATGATTTGACTGATATCTTTTCAACAACCTGGCTTATTAAAGATTTCAGAGTTGCTTCATCTAAGGTGCCGTCTGATTTAATCACCTGAACAAAAGCCGTCTCATAATATCGCAGACCAGTTGGCCTTTTGAGTACCTCAATTTTCAAAGGCTGGCGAGATGTGATCTTGATTAAACCATTATCCTGCAATTTCAAAGCCAGTATTGTTAAAACTTTATTTACCGGATAATCCAAAAGTAATGCTGCCTCAATCAAATCAAGTTTGGCAACCTTACCAGATTTACGAAAAGTGGCAACCTCAATCTTTGGTGGTACCCAATCAGCCCTGAGCCATTTGAGACTGGCGACATCACTGTATGCACCCTTTATCTGCTTTGCCTTTTTATTATTAAAGAAGATATACGGCACGACATAAAGCACCATCCAGAGAAGCTCAAACGGGAAGGTAAACCTTTTCTTCCTCTCAGGCATGATCTCAATAGACTCAGGTGTGATCTCAATAGTCCCGAATTTCTCGGTAGTGAAATATTCAGCCGGCACATACTGTTGGATCATCATACGTTCTTCTGTATACAGGTTATCCTTGTGTATACGAACTGTAAAGAAGTAATCACCCTGGTATTCCTGACCAAAGTACGATAATAAGTAGTTCTCATTCATAAACTTCTCGGTTTTAAAACCGTAATCATCTGGATTGACTTCTTTGCCGGGCACGGTTATTGGATAGTAGACACAGACTGTGTAGTGTTCAAGCGGCTCATCCCATTGGCTTGGTGCCCAATGGAACACAACCAGGTCACCAAACTCGCTTGTCGTCTTGGCAAGGTTGCCGCTTTGACCAAGGTCGCCGCCAAAATGAAAAATATAGGTGATTTCACCTGGACCAAATCTCTTGTTGTGTCCAAGGATGATATCGTATTTATTGCCGAGGTCCTTTATCTCAAGCGGATATTCATTACCGTACTCATCGACTGCATAGGCATCATCAAAATCAAAATACGGGTCTACTGTCTTTTCCTGAAAATAAAACCCGCTCATCGTACCGGAAAGTACGTTCCAGCGCACCTTGTAAACAAAATCTGCACGGCCATCCTGCCATAATGAAACGTCAACCTCAACCCAACGCAGGTCAACAGATAATGAGATAAGAGTTAGTACAAGAAATCCGCACATCATAATTTAGGCCAAATTATTCCATACTAATCGTCATTGCGAGCCTCGATTCATCGAGGCGCGGCAATCTCCGATGTTTGCGAAAAACAATGAGATTGCTTCGGGACTCCATCCCTCGCAAAGACAAAGAAAAAATAGTACGAGCTATTGAATTACAAATGTCAAATATCAAATTCAAAATGAAATCCTAATGTCAAAACTAAAATAACAAATTAAACCCCAACGTCTAAGGTGTAATTTTGATTTTTGGAATTTGTCATTCATCCACGCCCATCGCAGATGAGCGGGATTCATTTGACATTTATCATTTGTCATTTGGCATTATTGAAAATCATTCTTTTGAGGCTTCGATGCGTGCTCTCAAGAGATCAGCTTGAGCAGCAATAAAAGAGGCGTATGCTTCTTTTGCTTCTGACCACTTGGTTTCATCAGGGAATGAATTAACAATTCCACGCCACACAACCTTGTATACTTTCTCAAGGACGTCCTTGCTCCCTCCTTTGCCATTAAATTCGAACTGAGCGATTACTGGCACTGGCTGGAAAACCGGGCTCGGTCCAACCACGATTTCGGTCTGCGCGCCCAGGAAAACAACACCCATCTCCTCAATCACGTCGAGGTGAACCTTGATTGCATTGAGCACTGAAGCGATTGAAAAATCTGCCGTGGAAAATTTGATTTGCAAAATCTTGTCCTTGATTTCACCATAAGGTAAGTTCATGCATACCTCCTTTTCATCTATTTTACATAATTTTTAAAGTAAGTCAATTAGACGATTTTCATCAAGTGAGTGGAGTCAAATCTAAACCCCGGTGAAGTAATCAAGTTTCACAGGGCAGGCATTTTACAATTGACGTTTTAGCAGCGCTTCAATCTACACTTTTATTTAACACTTTTTTTGCATGTTCATATTGGAATCGGATTTGACCACATTTACTTCTTATTCTTGCTAAATTCTTAATATAACGACTATTACTATCTTTTTTTCTTCACTTTTTCTTGGATAATAATATTCTCTCAAGTTTATTAATCAAAAGCGGCAGATCCTCAATCACTGTTTGCCATAGTATATCAAGATTGATATCAAAATAGGCATGAATCAAACGATTCCTCATGCCAATGATATCTTGCCAGGGTATACTAGGTAATGCCTTTTGAGATTCAACTGAAACCCTCACCGCTGCTTCTCCAATAATTTCGATCGATTTTACAAGAGCAAGTACGAGCCTTCGGTCTTTGTCAAGCGACGCTCTTGTCTTATGGACAATGAAGGAAACAGCTTCTTTTGCCGAATCAAGCATATGAAGCAAACGTATTCTATCTTCCTTCTGCATATTGTACCTTTGCCGCTTTCACAACCTCATTCTTGAAGTATTGACTCAAGTCCTGAGGAGTTCTTATATCAACTTTACGACCAAGAATCTGTGATAACTCCGACTCCATACTCGCAAGCCGTATTAGCCCAGGAATATGCTTTGAATCAAATTCAACCAGTATATCAATGTCACTAGCCGGACCAAAATCGCCACGCAGGTACGATCCAAATACTGACAGTGTAAGTATATGATGCCTTCTGCAGAATTCTGCAATTTTTCTGCGCGGCAATTTAACTTCTAAGTTGGACTTTTTATTTCTCATACCACCTTCATATCCATATAACGCAAATCATTATCTCTGGGCACTTTTATTTCTTTAATTAGAGTATCCTTTATTGTCATCAGAACCTCAAATTATTATAATTAGATTGAATTCTAAGTCAAGCATCGAATTTGTTTTTCGATATGTAAAAGATAAAACTGGAATTTTTGATGTATTTTTTAAAAAAAAGTGTTGGCGGAAAGAGCATAAAAAAGGAGAAAAGAATGTGATCTTAAAAACAATAAAAATTAATAAATTAACCCTTGACTATATTAAACCAGCTAAAAGTATCGCTATAGTCTATGAGTCTAACGAAGTTAGAGAGAGGAAGCATTGAGATGATTTAATCCCATTCTTCACTCTTTTCTAAAAGTAATATTAAAACTATTTTTAAATGTCATCATTCCAACAAATTCTCCTTATCAGATGTGTATAAAATAGGTGAACAAATAATTCCACTGTCGTTGTACGTATCATCGATAATTTCATCAACAACCCAAACATATCTTTTTTTCCCATTCTTGACTATTCCCATCGGCACTAAAAACGCACCAGTAGTAAATATCCTTGGTTTTGATTCAGTAAATGTATTCCCATCCAGTTTTTGTTCAATTTTCAAGGTCATATTTTTTCTCCCCGCTTTTGAAAATCTGCTTTACCATCAAACAAGTTTTTCAAGAATGGCGGTAGTTTATGAAACGCCCTATTCTCAGTCATCTTTACTACCAATCTATTTTAATAGATTTTACCAGCATTTTCTTTTTCTGGTAAGCAATTGCAGATAACTCGTTCATATCCGAACTTGATTCGGATATCCTGCCATATTGCTGATATCTCCTATTCATACTTTTATTATAATTATTCCTCACTCAGTGTCAACAGGAAAGTGGAAAATCTGATATTACCAAGCAGAAATGTTAATAGTTATTACCAAGCAGAAATGTTAATCTTTTGCAATTGCGGAAGAACCATTTAAATCAAAAAAATCTTACAAAAACGTTGTCTAGTGCTCTGTGACATTAATTTCTGCTGGGTGTCATTCCCGCCCCGTATCAAGTACGGGGTAAACTCCAGCGGGAATCCAGAAGATTTCTTCCTGTGGATTGCGTCCTCCGGCTTGACC
>JAUWCU010000054.1 GCA_030609135.1 Candidatus Stahliibacteriota bacterium
TTCGATGTTGAAATGATAGTTCCATTAAAACAAGGATTGAAACCGGCAGTAACGAAACAGCAAGGACAAGCCATAGAGGATGTTGAAATGATAGTTCCATTAAAACAAGGATTGAAACGAAAAGGCGGTACAAACACCACGTACTATATTCAGTGTTGAAATGATAGTTCCATTAAAACAAGGATTGAAACAATATTAAAGGGTGAATTGGTTAAGGCTACATGATCAAGTTGAAATGATAGTTCCATTAAAACAAGGATTGAAACTCATTCACGTACCCAGCACGAAATGTCATGGCGAGAAGTTGAAATGATAGTTCCATTAAAACAAGGATTGAAACGATGGTGTTGCGGATTAGAGAAACAGATTATGTGCAGTTGAAATGATAGTTCCATTAAAACAAGGATTGAAACTTGACATCCTCGATTGAATCTAATCCAAGACCCCAGAGTTGAAATGATAGTTCCATTAAAACAAGGATTGAAACTGACAGATCGTATCTGATTCTATGAAACATCGTTCAGTTGAAATGATAGTTCCATTAAAACAAGGATTGAAACATATTGAGTGGATGGGCAGTATACATGATCATATGAAGTTGAAATGATAGTTCCATTAAAACAAGGATTGAAACATCTTGGAGGTGTAAAGTGAAGACATTATTTCAAGGCTCAACTGTTCTGCTTCAGATGGAACTTAACTCCGCCTTTAATGTCCAAATGAAAAAATTGATTGTTAAAGAAATGGTTGGATGCGTGGAGGTGTAAAGTGAAAAGAATAGAATCAATGTGTATTTTGTTAGCATTACTGCTTGTAAGTTGTGAAAATAAATACCCCACAATTGTCTACATATATCTTGATGGAGAAAATTACGTAGAGGATTGGGATAAAGCTTATTTCTACGGAATCTACTCCTCTAAAGCTGGGGTGTATGATATTGAAGGGAGTACACCAAAACATTATACCACTTCGATAGAAGATGAAGACGATATTTTCCAGATATCAGTTTATAAAGAGTATACATTTCATATGTACGATTACTACACCTATTTAATAGTCGAAATTCATATTGAAGAAAAAGGCGGAGAGAAAGAGTTAATATTCAAGGACTCGACCAATAAATATAATGACGGATTTATTATTACATATCCATAGAAACAAGGCGGATAATGAAATGTCATGTTGAAATGATAGTTCCATTAAAACAAGGATTGAAACTAAATCAAACCACTACAATAACCCCTTAATTCTGCAGACCAAGGTCTGCTTATTGAATAGTACAACGTCTCAAAATGAAATCCCAGAAAAACAACCTGTTCATGGCACAATAAATTGTGCAACTACACTTGTGGAGAAGCAAGTATTGTATTTAAAAAGACTACTACCACACTCCGGTAGTTAGATACTCATGCATGGAACGGGCGGCAACTCGACCGTCGCCCATGGCAAGGATCACTGTTGCCCCTCCGCGCACCACATCACCACCAGCCCAACATCCTTTCTTAGAGGTCTTACCAGTCTCTGAATCAATTTCGATATTCCCCCATTTGCCGATTTTCAAATCAGGTGTGGTTTGAGGAATAAGAGGGTTCGGGCTTTGGCCAATTGCACATATTGCAGTGTCTATCGGTGTTATGAAATTTGAACCGTCAATCGGCACGGGTCTCCTTCTTCCCGAGGCATCAGGTTCACCCAATTTCATTTTTATACACTCCATCTCTTTGACCCAGTTGTTTTCATTACCAATATATTTCACTGGTAGGGTGAGAATATCAAAAATAATGCCTTCCTCTTCTGCATGATGGATCTCTTCTTCTCGTGCGGGCATCTCTTTACGTGAACGACGGTATACATTATGAACCTCATCTGCACCAAGACGCAGGGCTGTCCGTGCACAATCCATCGCGACATTACCACCGCCTATCACTGCAACCCTTTTGCCGCGTACTATAGGTGTATCATATTCTGGAAAGAGATATGCCTTCATGAGATTTGACCGGGTAAGATATTCATTCGCCGAATACACGCCATTCAGGTTCTCTCCAGGGATATTCATAAACCAGGGCAGGCCAGCACCAGTACCAATATATACAGCATCAAAATCACGGAGGAGTTGGTCAATCGTTGCTGTTTTTCCAACGATAAAATCAACTATTAATGCTACGCCGCACTTTACCAAATAATCAACCTCACGGTATACAATTGCTTTGGGCAACCGGAATTCTGGTATACCATAAACCAAAACACCGCCCGGTTTGTGCAATGCCTCAAATATCGTGACCGCATGCCCCTGCATAATCAGATCTCCGGCTACAGTCAACCCGCCAGGACCAGCACCGATAATGGCAACCTTTTTACCAGTTGAACGAGGGATTTTAGGAACCGACGACTCACCATGAGCCCTTTCCCAGTCAGCAGCAAAACGCTCTAATCTGCCAATTGCTACAGGTTCAAATTTCTTTGCGAGAACACAAATTTTTTCACACTGATCTTCCTGAGGGCACACTCTGCCACATACTGCAGGTAGTACATTCTTTTCCTTCAGTTTTTCTATGGCCCCTCGAAAATTACCTTCTGCAATAAATCGTATAAATCCGGGGATATCAATTTCTACTGGACAACCCTTAATGCAGATCGGTTTCTTGCACTGCAAACAGCGCCTGGCTTCCTGCATAGCTTCTTTTTCACTATAGCCATACGGAACTTCATCATAGTTCTTAGCACGCTCTTTTGGGGGTTGTTCCCGCATTGGGGTCTTTTTCGGAATAATTTTCTTAGCCATATCTCTCACATTCGTAAAAACTTAAAGAATATCTTTCTTTATCAAGATAAACCCGGCGTCTTGCAAGTAAGGTATCCCAGTCAACCTGATGACCATCGAATTCTGGACCATCAACACATCCAAATTTGGTTTCGCCGCCGACGATTACACGACACACACCACACATGCCTGTGGCATCAACCATTATTGGATTCAATCCAACAATTGTCTTAACATTAAAAGGTCGTGTTGTCTGGCTCACTAAGTAAGTAAGATAGGTACATCCCTGAACATAAACCATATCAGTTTTGTTTTTCTTTATATAATTGATCAAAAAATCATTCACATGCCCTTTGAATCCTCTGGAACCATCACGCGTAATCTCATAGAAATCATCACTGTATTTCCTTAATTCTTCTTGCCAGTATAACAGCAATCCACTGCGAGCTTCGATTATGGTGGTTATGTGATTTTTATTCTCTTTAAACATACGAATTGCTGGATAGAGTGCACCGATTCCATAGCAACCGCCAATACAAACAATATTCTTCCCTTGGACTTTCTCGGTTGGTTTTCCCAATGGTCCAGCAAGGGTTGCTATTTCATCACCAACCTTTAATGCTGCAAGCTTGTACGTCGATGTTCCCAGTGCCATAAAAATCATACTGACACTTCTACTATCCCAATCTACGAGGTTCAAAGGAATACGCTCACCTCTTTCATCAGCACGTACCACAACAAATTCACCAGCCTGGGCGTTTTTATGGATCAACTCTGATTCTACAACAAGTAAATGGATATTGGGTACAATCTGTTCCCTTTTTAAAATTCGATACAATATACCTCCTAATCCTTTAGTCCCATAGTCTTATAGTTTAATGGTTAGATAGTTAAATGGTTTTATAGTCTGATAATCTGGCATCCTGTTCCTCTGATATCTTAAGAATTTCATCCCCTTATTTACCCCTCTTTACCCTTTTTCACCTTTGTTTATCCTTCTTTGTTATCCTCACTGGTTGACTGTTGACTGCTCCCATTGATGGATGGTAATAAACAAGAACACTATTCTCAGGTACATCTTCAGTGACACGAGCTGGCATTACTAAATTTAAAGTCCTACCAATTATTTTGATTTCTGCGCCATCCTTGATTTTTGATTTCTTTGCTGTACGATTATTCAACCACACACAGTTATCACCGCGTAGTCGTTCAAAGCCCTTCATTAAAGTAGCGAGACGATGGCCCCTGTAGGAATAACCGTTTTCTCGAACAATTAAATGGATTGGATATTTTTCACTCACCTTTTTAGTTTTGGCAATGGCAGAAATTATCGTCTTTCTCTTCTTCGGTTTGCGATTTTTTGTGTTGTGATTTAACCGCTTACTGATTTGTGCGATTATCCAGTCATCAGATTTTGATTTGCCCAAAGGTTCAATCGCCTTACGTATTCTTTTTATTTTTCCCTCAATGTTCACAACACTACCATTTACCTCGGCAAATGTAGCAGTCGGCAGAAATAGATCAAACCTAAATTGAGGAGGAAAACAATCTTGTACAATAATAGTTTTATATTTCCAGTTCAGTTTTGGCGCGGTACCGAGTAAATATAAACAGTCGATATTTTTGTCCTGCAATAAATCCATGGTCGGAGAATCCACACCCATATCAATGATTTTCAAGGTATTTATTTTTGCTGTCAAAGGTATTTTTTTGACATATTTAGGCACGGTAATGTTTTCAATATTATAGGGATTGTAGAGTAAGTAAATATTTTTCTTCTTTAATAAATCTTTACCAAGCTTAATATCCCGTGTAGAAACCGCAGTGGTATTCTTCATTTTTTTCTGGGCAAAGAGAAGTTTCAAAACATCCACTTCTTTACCCAATTCTGGCCTAAGCCAAAGATCAACTATTTGAGTAAGTTTACTGTCTACTGCATCAATTACTATAAAAACAGGTTTTATCTTTTGCGGTGATCTTAGTTTCAAAAGTAGAGGAGAAAAATCACTAATCATGTCAGTATTTACTATGACAAAAACCAAATTA
The DNA here is from genome assembly GCA_030609135.1 of Candidatus Stahliibacteriota bacterium. Taxonomy (GTDB): domain Bacteria; phylum Hydrothermota; class Tepidihabitantia; order SM23-42; family SM23-42; genus JAUVZL01. Next base: position 4,808 of record JAUWCU010000054.1, read on the forward strand.
CCTCTAAATCCTTTTAAATCTAACGGTTTAAGATTGGTCTCTAATGCTGACGTTGTAGCAAGCTTCTCACACTTTAAATGATCAGCAAGACCATAAACAGAATTAATAGCCTCAATTGTCAATTGAGGAGAGAATAATATACCTGTTTTCCCCTTATGTTCAACAACCTTCGAACAAACAAAATCAAAAGCCTCTTCCCATTCTACTTCAACAAGACGCTCCCCTTTTCTTAGCATTGGCGATATAATACGCTTTGGATGATGGACCAATGGAGCAATCCCAAAACGACCTCTCACGCAGATTTGATTATTATCGGGCGTTGAACTCACCACGGTGTTAGCACGGACATTTATATTGATTGAACATCCAATATTACACAACGCACACGTTGTTTTCACTGATCGCTGGGGTGAACCAAGCCATTTACTGTACCTATCTCTCAATGCACCAGTAGGGCACACATCTACACAAGCACCACAGAATTGACACCCGGCCTCAAGGTGGGACAAATTATATGCAGTGCCAACAAGCGTTTCCGGACCACGGTGCTGAAAATCCAAAATCCCAGCACCCCTCACCTCCTGACACATCCGCACACATCTTCCACAAAGGACGCATAAATTGTAATCACGTTCAAAGAACGGATCGAATTTCTCGATTTCCAGATTCCGATAACTGAATTCGAATGGTATCTCTTTAATCCCAAGTTTTTCCACAAGTTCCTGTAATTCACAATCACCATTGCGTGCACAAAATTTACATCCAAAGGTTACCGCGGACTTCGCGATACACTCTTGATACTGAACACACTCCTCTTCTTTATCGCATATCAAACAGGCATGCGGATGTTCTGAAAGGATTAATTGCAAAGAAAATCTACGTAGCTTTTTCAGTCGTGGTGTATCAGTCTTAACCACCATGCCATCTTGGACCGGCAGTGTACATGAGGCAACAGGAACTGACCAACCCTTAACTTCCACAATACACAACCGACAACCGCCATAAGGCACAAGATCCTTATGATAACATAATGTAGGGATGTAGATACCTTGTCTCTGCGCAACTTCTAAAACGGTCTCACCTCTCTTTGCCAGTATCTCTTTTTTGTTTATTGTTATTTTAATCATGTTGGTTCAAACTAATATTGAAGTTAAGAAGTTTGGAACCTGGGATATTAGAAAATCTTATCTTCATATCTTCTTAACTTCTCATCTTCACTTTATTGGTGGCGATACTTTCTTCACTGCTTTAAACTTTGATGGACAAATTGTAAAGCAGATACCGCATTTGGTGCACTTTTTTTGATCTATCGTGTAGATCCCTTTTGGTTCACCGGTTATCGCATCACTCGGACAATTTTTGGCACAGATCGTGCAACCACCACACAGTTCAGAATCAATCACGTAGGAAATTAGCGATTTACAAACCAGTGCAGGACAGCGTTTCTCCTTGATATGCGCAAGATATTCATCCCTAAAATATTTGATTGTTGTTAGAACCGGATTTGCCGCGGTCTGCCCTAATCCACATAAAGAGGCAAGTTTTACATTTTTACCAATGTTCTCTAAAAATTCAATGTCACCTTCTTTGCCTTCACCTTCAGTAATGCGATCAAGTATCTCGACCATCTGCTTTGTTCCTAATCTACAGGACGGGCATTTACCGCAGGATTCATGTAAGCTAAAATCCAAAAAGTAGCGAGCTATATCCACCATACAGGTATCTTCATCCATTACAATCATACCCCCTGAACCCATCATTGAACCGGCTTTAGTCAAACTTTCATAGTCAATAGGTAGATCCAAAAGGCTTTTAGGTATACAACCACCAGATGGACCTCCAGTCTGCACTGCCTTAAATTCCTTACCACCAGGAATTCCTCCGCCTATTTCATCAATGATTTCTCTTAGGGTAATACCCATTGGAACCTCAACAAGACCAGTATTATTAATTTTACCGACAAGAGAGAATATTTTTGTTCCTTTACTACGTTTGGTTCCGATTCCCGAAAACCATTCTGCACCTTTTGAGATAATCTGCGGTATATTTGCCCAGGTTTCAACATTATTTATGTTGGTTGGCTTACCCCATAGGCCACTTTCAGTTGGATATGGTGGTCTGGGTTTTGGCCTGCCGACTCTTCCTTCTATTGATGTAAGTAATGCAGTTTCTTCACCACAAACAAAAGCGCCAGCACCGCGCACAACTGTTATTTCAAAATTAAATTTTGATTTCAGAATATTCTTCCCTAAAAATCCTTTGTTATGTGCCTGTTTGAGAGCAATGCCAAGATTTCTAATTGCCAAAGGGTATTCATTGCGGACATAAATGATACCTTCCTGAGCTCCAATCGCATACGCGCCGATTATTATACCCTCGATTACGCTATGGGAATTGCCCTCAAGCAGACTCCTATCCATATATGCACCAGGGTCACCTTCATCAGCATTACACACTACATATTTTTCAGAGCTCTTTGCTTTCTGACATAATTCCCATTTCTTACCAGTAGGAAAGCCAGCACCCCCACGTCCACGCAAGCCTGATTTTTTTATTATATTGATTACATCTAACGGTCGGTACTTTTTCAGCACTTTACCAACTGCCGAGTAACCACCAAATTTCATATAGTCTTTAATATATTTTGGCTCGATGAGAACATTATGGCCGAGCAAAATCCTTTTCTGCTTCTGATAAAATGGAATTTCATCAATATCGACATACCTCTTCCGGGTTTCAGAATCAAACCAAAGAAACTCTTTTATAATTGTTCCTTTGAGTATTGTTTTCTCAATTATATCTTTTACATTTTCAGGTTTGAGTTTCTGGTAGAATATAAATTTACCATTAAAATGAACCAATATGTTCGGTTCAGCCTCACATAGACCATGACAACCAGTAATTTTAATCTCAAATTCTCTATGGAGTCGCCGTTTGCGTTGATAATCCTTTGCAGCTTTAATAAGCGCTTCAGCACCCCTAGCCAACCCACAAGTACCAGCCGAGATGATTAATGCAGGTTTCATGCCCTTCCCTTTAGAATTCTCCCGATATCTTTGAGTTTAAACTCACCGATGTATTTACCATCATAGACAACAATAGGTCCTATAGCACAGCAACCCAAGCAATTCACCGTTTCTAGAGAATAATTCATCTCTTTCGTAGTGGCACCAGGTTTTATATTGAGTTTCCGCTCAAATTCATTCAGAATTGCCGCTGCGCCTCGCACATAGCAAGCAGTGCCCATGCAAACCGTACAGAGATGTTTTCCCCGGGGATTGAGACTGAAACCTGCATAAAATGTTGCAATGCTGTAAATTTTGCTCAATGGTATCTTCAGTCTTTGACTGACGTATTCTAAAGCCTCTTTGGGTAAATAGTTGAATTCAACCTGGATATCCTGCAAAATCTGGATAATGTGCGACCTTTGGTATCTGTGTTCACGAAGAACGTTCTCAACTCTTTTCATTTGACTTTTATTATATAGATTAAGAATCAGATTTCAAGTATTGACTTTGACTTACTGAGGAGAACATGAAATAGTCCTCTTATCATCCACGATATGATGTAGTTGCCTGATTTATCAGGCTTTGTCCAATAAATTTGACAACCAATGTAGTCGCACACCCGCTCTCGTAGAGTTCATTTTGCCTTAATGAAGCGAGGCTCTACGGAGATTCATCGGGCAAAATGTCTTGAAATTTAAAACAAATATGCGCCATAAATGTCGCATGAAATGTGGGTAAATCTCAGAGAGAACCCACCATTTTTTTCTATCACTCTTCTTGACAATAATATTTTTTACACTATAATCTACAAGTGTTACTTATGTTCATCATGTTAGTGGACATTGACTCCTCTGGTGTAGATTCATCTACCATATATGAAATACCGTCAATAATATGCTTTGGCTTTGACTCTTCTATTGCAGAAAGAGCAGTGCATATCACACAGGAAATAGTACCCGAATACCACCAGGTGGACTTTGCTGATGCACTTCTCAACAGCCCCTTTTTAGTCATGGATTTGGGCCGAGGCCAGCCATTTGCAGTATACAGAAAAGGTCAATCTACAAAATTAACCAGGGTCTTTCTGAACAATCATGTTCTCAGCAACCAACTCTTGGGTAATTTTACCCTCAACAATCTAAATGTGCAGTTTACTGATAGAATCCTATTAGTGAGCGACCATATGCACGCTACAGGACTCAATATTACTACCAAGGTCAATAAATATGATCGGCCTTTTTCATTTATTCAGTTCACAACCAGTAGCTTCGGCTCAAATTTATATACTGCTGATTTATCAAGACCCCTGACCAATGATTTAGGCTTTTATTTATGTGGTCTCCATTGGAATGCAGCCGGACACCGACCGAACACACACCATGAAATCAGTTCCTTTTATGCAAACTTCTACTGGAACAGATTTATGCCCACGAGATTTGACATCGTTTATTCATCAGGCACATCTGGTTTCCCCGGTACTAATCAGGATACTTTAAGTGGTACAGTCACAAACGAGTTTGTTGACGCGAGCTTTTGCACTGGCAATGAAAATCACAAACTTGCGGTCTATTATAATGTAAACAACGAAGAATATTCCGACCTGAGTATAGCCTTACCATTTGAAAACAAAATACATAACTATGGCATCGATTTTGCAAATTACCACGCGCTTTTAAATTTTGAGTTGGAGTACCGCTTCGCTGGAACAGTGAGTAAAATTCAGAGCAAACCGTATGGTTCACACACCCCTAATTCCTTAAACCTCTGGCTAAGACTCAGCAAGGTGCTCAACCGCTTTGTCTTTGCTGGCTCTTATTTGTTTGAACTTAGCAACACAGAAGATTTTTTCAACATGCCGAAATTTACTATGGGGGTTGACGTGTTCGATTCGACCTTTGTTTGTGGTTCAGTATCTAAACACTATCGCCAGCCTTCAATCGCTGAAACCCATACCTCTGATATCATATTCGCACCATATTACACTTTGAGCGGTAATGCAGATTTAAGAACCGAGTACTATTGGGCACAGGAAATTAGTGTGAAAAGACGTAACTCCTCAATAACCCTGTATAAGTACGACTACGAGGATCTAATTACTGTATACGCGGATAACGATAGCCAATATATCCCGCAAAATGTTGGCTCATGGCAGACCATTGGTATAGAAACCTCATTGGCACAGCGTATCTACCTAAACCAAGACCTGGATAAAGAAACGGCTACCGAAATCACAGTTGGGTATTGGGGTAACTATATTTTTCAAGGGGATACCTTACCATTGATGCCTAAGCGTCATTCAAGCATTTATGCAGCTTTTGAAAGACGAACTCATAAGTTTACCTTTGGGGTAAGCTTAGGTGAACAATTTATCGGTCAAAGACAAGACTTTTTTGGTAACAATATAGAGACTTCAAGGCTTTTTTCAGCACTGGGTTATGTAAGGTTGCTCGATCTTCACCTGGCTTTTGGCTGCAATAACATCCTTGATAAAGAATACTTCTTGGTACCATCTTATGATATGCCATCGAGAAACTATAATTTTTCTGTAAAATGGCACTTTTGGAATTGAGGTGCGTATCCTAAGAGTTGATGATCGCTACATTCACGGACAAGTTGTTGCGGGCTGGGCAAGACCGCTGCGTATCGAGGTAATAATCCTTGCTTCTGATACAATTAGCAAAGACGAATGGGCCTGCAATGCCTATAAGCTTGCGATACCTGAAGGTATAAAATTCTCCTGTGTCAACATTGAGCAGTGCATCACCCTGGTCACAAAAGAGAATGAGAAAAAGCTGATGATAATCGTTGGTTCAGTGCGCGAAGCCCATGAATTGCTCCTCGCTGGTTTGCATGTGAAAGAAGTGAATATTGGAGGTGTAAGTTACCGGGAAGGCACCAGAGAAATTGCAACCTATATTTATCTAACGCCCGATGATATCAAATCAGTCGTCCGGCTATATGAAATGGGCGTAAAAGTCTTCGGTAAACAACTACCAAATTCGCCGTCGATCGATGTTGTGAAAATGCTGACCGGGGTTACTAAGGAGAACATATAATAGTTTCAGTGGATTTCATTAGCATGTTACACTATTGTCACTCTGAATTTATTTCAGAGTCTCACTTTATCGAGATTCCGAAACAAGTTCGGAATGACCGGTTCCACAACATAATTGAAACTATTATATGTTCGGAGTAATAGGAGTAATAAATGATGAAATTCGCAATATATATACATAATCACCAACCAGCTGGAAATTTTGGCGAGATCTTCGAGTATGCTTATGAGCATGCCTATCTGCCACTTCTCAAAGTACTGACTGAACATCGTAATATCAAATTCGGCATTCACAATTCAGGTACCTTACTGGAGTGGATTTTCGAAAATCACCCTGAATTTTTTGAGCTACTCAAAGAAAGCGTCCGGGTCGGTCAAGCAGAGATTCTTTCGTCTGCTTTTGGTGAACCTATTCTGAGCTTCATACCGAAGAAAGATGCGGTCGAGCAAATCAAGTACTTCAATGACTACATATACCAACATTTTGACTTCGAAGTTAAAGGACTATGGTTAACTGAACGAATTTGGGAACCTGGATTAATTCCTATATTACTCAATGCGGGTATCGAATACACGCTCCTTGATGACACCCACTTCAAGTACGCCGGGCTCGATGAAAAAGACCTGTGGTCCTACTATGTCACTGAAGAAGAAGGCAGAGTACTAAAAGTGTTTCCGATATCAATGAAACTTCGCTATCTCATCCCGTTTCATCCGTTTACTGAAACGATTGATTTTCTCAAGGAACAAGATCACAATGATTATTGCTTAAGAACCCTGGGTGATGACGGAGAGAAATTTGGGGCGTGGCCCGGAACCTATGATTGGGTATATAATAAAAGGTGGTTAAATGACTTTCTCGATCGTCTTGAAAAAGAATCCTGGATACAGACCGTTTTTCTGAAGGATATTGCCCAAAAAAAACCTGCTGGTCGCATCTACTTACCCACTTCCTCATATGAGGAGATGGGTGAATGGGTCATGTCCGCCGAGCGCGGTAAAGAGTATGATGAGTTAAAGAGAACCATCGATAAGAAATACTACTACCTCATCCACGGCGGCTATTTTAAGAATTTCCTAAAGAAGTATCCGGAGGCAAACCTCATGCAGAAACGGATGCTCTATACCTCTCGTAATGTAGCAGACAACCTGGATGCAAAATTATCTTTATGGAAAGGACAATGCTCATGCGCTTATTGGCATGGGATTTTTGGAGGACTCTATCTGCCCCACCTGCGCACCGCAATCTACAAGAATCTCCTTGAGGCAGAACAGCACAACCCACCGAAAATGCTGGAAGTTTATGATTTTGATGCGGATGGTGAAAGCGAAATTATCTATAGTGACCGAAAATTCTTTTTCGTTATTAAACCAAAAACCGCCAGTTTTATCGAAATTGACGATCGAAAACGAAAGCTCAATTTGCTTAATTACCTTGGCCGACGGCTTGAGAAGTACCATTATCGTATCCCTAAAAAAGCAGATGAGCAAGGCGTGAGATCTATTCACGAAAGCATGCGCAGCAAAGAAGATAACCTACGTGAATACCTGGTCTATGACCAATATACAAGGGCATTTTGCCTTGACCGCGTAATGAATCAAGTACCGACATCCGAAGAATTTTATCAGGGCGTGAACCTCGGTAAAATCATCAAATACACTGATTATGCCCTTGCTAAGGATAATGAATTCCAAGTCACATTTCATGGAGAGATCAATAAGACCCTCGAGCTTAGCGGAGAAAACCACCGCAACCTGAATATCACTTACGAAGGAAACGCCGTTTTGTTGGGTATTGAATTCTCGCTTGGGATATTCCAAAATAAACTCAGTCTCAATGGTGAACACACCCTCAGACAAAAACAGACCTTAGCTGAACTGACACAGTTTACCATCGAAGCTGAAAATTTTTCGCCAGTAGTCTTCAAAGCAAATCAGCCGTTCACGCTTATTGCCTATCCAATTGAAACAGTTTCATCATCAGAAGCAGGTTTCGAAAAGAACTTCCAGGGGTTCGATCTTTTACTGGTATTCAAGAAACTCCCGGCACTCACAATAACACTATGAATTTCATTCTTCTCAGCGTCATAGGCTCAGGGATCATCCTGGATAAATATGCATTCGGTGAATTCGGTATTTCGCAGCCAATCATCGCTGGTGCGATTATCGGCGCGCTATTTGGCGACCTTCAGACAGGCGTCCTCATCGGCGCCATGCTCCAGTTGATCTTCCTGGTTGGACTACCCATTGGACGAAACATACCGCCAGACGGTCAGGCAGCCGGTGTCATTGGAACCGGTTCCTATTTCTTGCTCCGGGCCGCAAACCAAGCCGGTCACGCCTTGTGTCTCGCCATCATTCTCGCTCTTGCTGGTGCGATAATCGGCGGCGCATTGGAGATATTTGTACGCCGCCGTAACGAAAAACTCTATCACCTATTTATGAAAGAACAAAAACGGCTTTACCTGTACCACCTGGTCGGCTTTATACCAGCTTTCTTGAGAAGTTTCTGTCTGATCCTACCAATATTCCTCCTCGCTAACTACATCAGAATCCCTGTGCAATTCCCGCAACTCAACAAGGAGTTGCTGATAATCATCGGACTCAGCCTAGGGTTTGCCAACTCGATTTACCTTTTTTTGAAAAAAACAACCGCTGTTTATGTGCTTGTGGGTGTATTATGCGGCTTAGCTTTACTCGTTTTTTAAAAATACTGTTTGCCAGTTTCTTTATCCAGACCTCATGGTCTTTCTTTTCAATGCAGTCCATGGGTTTTTTGTTCACCCTGTTCGCCGGCGCAAATAAGGACCAGCGTGACAAAATACTGAAAATTCACAAGGGCTTTTTTAACACCCATCCCTATATGTCTTCGTATATCATCGGCGCCACGCTCCGTGCCTATGACGAGGGTGATGTTTCTCCTGAAGAAATAAGGAATTTCGTCGCCATAACTCAAACTAGTTTTGCCTCGACCGGCGACCTTTTGTTCTGGCAAATTTTGAGACCGGCACTGCTTTTGATCGCGGCTATCCTTGCCGTGAAATCTGGGGTCGTCGGACCACTGGTGTTTATCATCACCTACAATGTTTTCCACCTTTTCCATCGTGTAACAGGTATTATTGATGGTTATCAAATGGGTCGTGATGTCATATATATACTCAAGGCAAAGCGTTTCATCACGGTCCGGCATATTTTCGAAATACTGGGCGCATTTTTCACTGGTTTCCTCTTCTCGTTAGTTTCGCTTGAAGTGAATTACCTATTGCTTTTGCCGATAACAGGCCTCTTTTTATTACTACTCATCAAAAGGTTTCCGAGCGTGCTGATTATCCTTGCAGTCCTTCTCTTATTCGTTATAATGGTTATGGTATGATTTTATGATCAAAAAACCAGTTAAGATTTTAAATGAAAATGGGTTGCATGCGCTGCCCGCGTCACGTTTTGTGAAGCTTGCCGATAAATTTGAATGTAATGTAATTCTTGAAAAAGAAGGTGTTGAGATAAACGGTAAGTCCATTATGGGTATTTTGACGCTGGCATGTGAGAAAGGTAGCACCGTCATCCTGACCTGCGAAGGTAAGGATGAGAAAGAAGCCTTTAAAGCACTGCGAAAAATATTGGAAGGACAAGACTGATGTCAAGAGAAAGAATATTAAAAGGGATCGCAGTTTCTCAGGGTATTGCCCAAGGAAAGGTATTCATCTATGAAACAAAACGGGTTGAAGTTTTCCAAATACCCATACTCCCCGTGTATTTGAAAGATGAAATCGGGAGATTTGATCGGGCAATAAAAAAAACCGAGCACGAATTGCGTAATATCCAGAAACGTTTGAACTATGAAATTGGCGAGAATTTTGCTCAGTTTCTTGATGCTCAAGTTATGATGCTCAGCGACAAGGCAATAATCCAAAAAGTCAAACAGAGAATAGCTGAAGAAAAACTCAATGCCGAGTACGTCTACCATAACGTAATTAGGGAATACGCTGAAAAACTGGGCGCTAGTAAGGATACCTATCTAAAAGAACGAGTTGCTGACATATGGGATGTTGGGTCACGTGTTCTGAGAAATCTCTTGGGGCTCACGCACAGCTCAGTCGTCGAGATACCTACCGGCTCGATTATTGTCGCTCATGACATTTCCCCTTCTGAGGCGGCATTGATAAATCCAAAGCGTGTCCGCGGTATCGCCACTGAAGCAGGCGGCAGAACCTCGCACACGGCGATTACTGCTCGAGCCCTGGAAATACCCGCAGTATTAGGTATAAAAGGATTGATAGGTAAAATTGAGAATGGTGAAAAAGTAATCCTGGATGGTGATCGGGGAATCATGATAAAGAACCCCAGTACCGGGAAAATCCATTTCTATGAAATCGCCAAGAAAAAGGGTTTGGAATTAACAAAAGCTCTTTCTCCATTCAGCGAACTTCCTGCCACGACTCAAGATGGTCGTCGCATCGACATCTTAGCTAATATCGAATTCTTTTCTGAATACACACACGCAAAAAAATACGGTGCCGAAGGCATCGGTTTATTCAGAACTGAGTTTCTTTACCTGACAAGACGCGGTAGTCCAACTGAAGAAGAACAATACCGCGTATATGATGCCCTGGCAAAAAGAATGAAACCTTGTCCAGTAATCATTCGGACTTATGATTTAGGCGGTGATAAGATTTTTTCTGATTACCGAGAGGCAAACCCGTTTTTGGGTTGGCGTGCCATCAGGGTCTGCCTTGATAAACCAGACTTTTTCAAAATGCAACTGCGTGCGATCTTACGGGCTTCAGTAAACAAGAATGTGAAGATCATGTTTCCGATGATCTCCAACCATGAAGAGGTTAAGCGCATACACTTTGTTTTCGAAAAGGTAAAAAAAGAACTGCGCGCCAAGAAAATCGATTTTGATGAGGAGATACAATTTGGCATCATGATTGAAACCCCAGCCGCTGCGTTGTTGAGTCCGCATCTCGCCCATCAAGTTGATTTTTTCAGTATCGGTTCAAATGACCTAACCCAATACACGCTTGCTGTAGATCGAGGTAACGAAAAAATAAGCCAACTCTTCGAGCATTTTCATCCTGCCGTGTTACAGTTGATAAAACAAATAATAGACGCCGGACACCAGACTCACATTTGGGTGGGTTTGTGTGGCGAACTTGCCGCTGACCCGTTGGCAATACCACTGCTCATTGGGATGGGCATTGATGAATTGTCAATGAACCCTGGTTCAATACCGCGGGCAAAAATGGTGGTCC
>JAUWCU010000072.1 GCA_030609135.1 Candidatus Stahliibacteriota bacterium
ATTATTTCTGCGCCAGCCAAAAAGCTGATGAAAGAAATAGCACCGACAATCAAAACATAAAAAGCCATAAAAATACCCCACATCGGGCCCATCATTGCAGGTGCAGGCGCTCCGTATTTGCTTCCGTATTGAGACAGTGCCGCACCGCCGACTATCATGCCGAAAAATCCAACAATCGTCATGACTGCAATGAACCAAGCCAGGATCTTGAATATGACTGAAATAGTCCTGAGTGCCTTAAATTTTTTCTCCATAATTCCTCCTTATTATTATTGAATTGTATATATAACGTAATGAATGTCAACAGGCTGAACGAGAATGTCGAAATTTGTAGGAGTAGAGCCTTTAGGCTCGTTAAATGTGGAGTGCAACGAGTCCTCTCGTTGCATGCAATGTCAGGAGACATAGCACTCCAAAATACGGGCGTAAACGCCCTACTCCTTATTCTCGGTCAGCCTGTCAAGATTTGATTCCAGTTCGGTGTATGACTTTGCCTTCTTTGTGAAAAACGAACTGCTTGCCCCTTCTTACTACTTCAGTAGCCCCGAGTTCTCGGGCACGTAAGCGAATTTTTGAGAGCAGGAAGAGATTTTTCACTTCCTCAGGATATTTTCCAAAGCGGTCAACGATTTCTTCTTCTATTTTTTTCAGTTCGAATTCTGATTCGATATCGAGAAGCCTTTTATAAAGAGCGGTACGCTCATAGGTTTTCTCGATATAGGAACTGGGAAAATAGGCTTCCATTTTGAGGTCGAGTATTGGTTCTTGCAAGATTTTTTTACCTTGCAGTTCGCTGACTGTTTTACCCAGTATTTTTATGTAGAGACGGTAACCAATCGAGTTTACGTGGCCGGATTGTTCTTTACCCAGGAGGTTACCGACCCCGCGTATTTCCATGTCGCGCAGTGCCAGCCGAAAACCTGAACCGAGTGACGTGTATGATGCCAGCGCGCTCAGCCTTTTATTCGCTTCATCAGTAATCTGACGGCGTGATGGTATGATAAAATGAGCATAACCCTGGACATCAGAACGACCGATCCTGCCGCGCAGCTGATGGAGATCAGCGAGTCCGAATCTATGGGCATAGTCGACGATTATTGTATTAACACGCGGCATATCAAGGCCAGATTCCACAATCGCAGTAGATAACAGGAGATCGTATTTTGCTTCCAAAAAATCGACCATACGTTTTGCAGTTATATCTTCCCGCATCTGGCCGTGGAGTAAACATATTTTTAAACTCGGCATTATCTTATGAAGTTTTGCACGTACCGTTTCGATCGTTTGAATGCGGTTGTGGAGAAAAATCACCTGGCCGCTTCTTGATAACTCTACCTGGATAATTTTCCTGATTTCATCTTCATCATAATATATTATTTTTGTGATAATATCTTTTCTACCAGGCGGCGGCGTGTAGATATTAGAAATATTTTTTAGACCAGTTAACCCCATGTAAAGGGTCCGTGGTATTGGTGTGGCTGATAAATAGAAAGTGTCGATACCGGGCTTGAGGTTCTTTATCTTTTCTTTCTGGACAACTCCAAAGCGTTGTTCTTCATCGATTATCAGGAGCGCTAAATCCTTGAACTGTACGTCTGGCTGGAGCAGTCGGTGTGTGCCGATTACAATGTCAATGCCGCCTTTGGCGATGTCTTTGAGTATTTTTTTTAATTCTTCTTTTTTCCGGAATCGAGAAACCATTTCCACGGTTACTGGAAATGGTTCCAGTCTTTTCTTGAATGTTGTATAGTGCTGAAAAGCGAGCAGGGTGGTTGGACAGAGGATCATGGTCTGCTTACTATCCAGCGCTGCTTTGAATGCTGCGCGCAAAGCGATCTCAGTTTTTCCATAACCTACATCACCACATATCAGTCTCTCGGCTGGTTTAGGTGTTTCCATATCGAGTATAACATCCTGGATTGCCTTTTTCTGATCAGGTGTTTCTTCATAGGCGAATGATGCTTCTAATTGGTTCGTTTCCATGGTGTCTTGACTAAAGGAAAAACCCTTTTCCTGTGACCGCCGTGTATATAAATTTAATAGATCAATGGCAAGGCGTTCAGTTGCTTTTTTTACCCGGTTCTTCGCTTTTAACCATACTTCAGTGCCCAACTTGGAAAGTTTAGGTGGCTGTTCACGGGTGGCAATGTACCGCTCGAGTAGATTCATTCTTTCAATAGGCAAGTAGACTTTATCCGTGCCCGCATAATCAATGCGTAGACACTCGACTTTTCTGTTTTCAAAATCGACGAGGGTCAATTCTTTGAATTGCCCAATTCCGTAGTCTGAATGGACAACATAATCCCCTTCTTTCAAACCCATTAGATCGTCGATAAACAATCCACGATAGGCAGGCTTTTTACGTCTTATTTCACCAAAAATCTCAGTCTCTGTTATATACGCTATTTTTGTATTTCGGTCCAGGAAACCGCGTTCCAGGGGGATGTGATGTATTTCTATTTCACCGAGTATTGTCTTCAGCCGCTCAGCCAGGCTTTTATGCGTAGTGAAGAATCTAAAGACGTGGTTTCTTTTTTTTATGTCGTTTTTTAGTTTCGTGAGGTCGCCAAAATACTCAAAGGGCTGGGAGAAGTTATAGTCAAATTCTCCAACTGGACTTATCAAGATATGGTCCATTACGAGATCGATGTCCATTTCACTAACCGCAACTGCTTCAGCGCCCATTAGTTCCAGGAGTGGTTTTGGAGACATCGGTTTGGCGAGTCGAAGGGTGACGGCTTGGATTACTTCAACTGAACGCTGAGTCTGAATATTGAATTTGCGTATCGAGAATATCTGATTGCCGTATAGCTCAAGCCTCACTGGCTCGCAACCTCGTTCGTAGATATCAAGGATGCCGCCGCGCAATGCATACTCATTTGTTTCCTCGACGATGTCCTCTCGAGTATAGCCTATTTGGTTCAATCTACTGATGATGTTTTCAATATCAATATTCTGACCTTCAGAAAAGGTCACTGTTTCTTTGGCAAGGATATCTTGTTCCAGAAAATCTTTTGTTGTGACAATGATTTTGGATGTCAGGTAGTAGGGATTTACTTCATCGATGACCAGTGTTTGGGGCTCCAGTTTTTTTAGTTGACCGAACCTCTTGTCTATATTTTCCACATTGACAATGAAAATTACCTGAGGGAAATACTTTGTAAGGTTCAGTATGAAAAGAGCCCTTGATGAACCAACAAGACCTGCAACACGCGGCTTATTCGAGGATTTTAGTGTTTCAACGATCTTCCTGGTATCTACTATATCATTTGCCAGCATTTATTGGTCTTTGGTTTTAAGAGAACAGTTGCTCTGACGTTTAGACGCCGGGTTCTTTGTTTGTTGATAAAACAACACCCAGGGCGATTGAATTTAATTTTGTTTCTGGTTTGTCAGCACGGGAAAGCATAATAACTGGTTTGGCTGCGCCAGCAACCATACCAGCGGCCTTTGTATTTGCGAAAAATATCAACCCTTTTGCCCAGATATTAGCCGCAGAAATGCTGGGCATTAGCAGAAAATCTACTTCACCGGCAATTTTACTTTGGATTTTTTTGTGTTCTGCTGCCTCTTTAGAGATTGATACATCAAATCCAAATGGACCTTCAATAATACAATTTTTTATTTCACCGTTTTTATAGAACTTCACAATTTCTGCTGCATCAATCGTTTCAGGCATGTCTGGGTGGATGGTTTCACTTGCTGCGACCAGACCGATTTTTGGTTCTTCAATGCCAAGCATACGCAGCGTCTTGATGGCGTTGCTAATTATATTGAGTCGAACATCAAAATCTAACTTTGGATTCATTCCACCATCTGACATGAAAATCAATTTATCGTATCCAGGTATTTCCAGAACTGCGATGTGGCTTAGAATTTTGCTGCTGCGCAACCCCCAATCTCGGTTCAGAATGCCTTTTAAGAACGCTGAGGTGGAGACCATACCTTTCATAAGAAAATCTCCTTTTTCTCTGACGAGTGCAATCCCTTTTTCGAGCGCTTCGTTTTCTTCAGGTGCATTATGTATTTCAACATTGTCCAAATTAAGGCCAACCGCGTTACCACATTCTTTTATGCTCGTTTGATCACCGATCAAGACTGGATATGCAATGTCGAGTTCCTGAGCTAATTTGACACTCTCGAGCACAGTTGCATCTTGTGCCATGATGACAACACATCTTTTCTTGCCACTTTTTTTGGCAGTAGCGATGAGTTCCTTGAAGGATTTCATCTAAAGGATACTTTTGAGGACTTCTATTAGTTTCTTGTTTTGTGACGGCGTGCCAATAGTTATACGTAGGGCATTGGGCAAGCTATATTCCCGCACAGTTCTCAGGATTAACCCTCTTTTTTGAGCACGTTCGAACACTTGTTTTGCTTCATTATTGAAATGAACCAGGATAAAATTGCCGTAGGTTGGCGTATATTTCAATTTGAGCCGGTCAAGTTCTTGATAAAGGTATTTCTTGCCAATTTCATTGTTCTTGAAACTCTTTTCTACATATTCAGTGTCGTCGAGTGCCGCAGTTGCGGCGATCTGGGCGATGAGGTTGACATTGAATGGTAATCTTACTTTCATCAGTGCGGCAATGATTTCTGGGTTGGAAAAACCATATCCTATGCGAAGTCCAGCAAGACCGTAGATCTTTGAGAAGGTATGGAGGATAACGATATTCTTGCGCTTGGCGATGTATTCGAGCGTATTGGGATAATTCTCGTCCTCAATATATTCCCGGTAAGCCTCGTCAACGACCAGGAGCACATTTTCTGGCAGCTGTTTTATAAAGCGTTCGAAGACATCTTTTTTCACTATTGTACCGGTCGGATTAATCGGGTTGTCCACGATAACAATCTTGGTCTTGTGGTTTATTGACCGAGACATCGTTTCGATATCGTGTCGAAAGTCTTTGAGTGGTATCGCGATTCGTTTACCGCCAAAGATCTGACAGGCAATCTTGTACATGATAAACGACGGTTCGCTCATGATAATCTCATCACCCGGGTTGACATATGCTTTGAAGGTGAGCTCTATTAGTTCTACAGAACCGCTGCCTACTATGATATTTTCAGGTGGTTGACCAAATTTCTCTTCCATTTTTTTCTTCAAATAAAAACAGTTGTCGTCAGGATAGAGGTTTGTATTGTCGATTTTTTTCATGATTGCCTGGACTGCTTTGGGTGATGGCCCAAGCGGGTTTTCATTGGATGCCAATTTGATGATTTCTTCTTTTATACCTAATTCTCTTATTACTTCTTCGATCGGCTTTCCTGGTTTATAGGGTCGTATATTGTGGACAAAATTTCTCAGTTCAATCACTAAAAAAAAGTATAGCCAAATTCAGGACGAATGCAAGGAAAATCTTCATGAAGACAGTTGACAGAAATAGAAATATATATATAATTCTATTTATTAAGTCAGTTTTTAATGGAGCGTAACTGACTATTGCGGTAGCTTACGATTTTATGGAGAATGAATATGTTTATTGGCGATTTTACATTATTTAGCAGGATAATGAATCAGGGAGGATGATGATGAAGGCAAAGATATTACTCATAAGCCACGATGATGATCTCACGAAATTAATAAGTAATGTTTTAAAAAAGGAAGGGCACAAGGTTACATGTTCTGATGTTCCGAGTAGTGCGGTTACCAAATGCCGGGAAGAGAAATACGACCTTGTATTCATCGATGTGTACATCAGGGAGATTGCCTATGATAAGTTAGTTGGCGATGTGAAAAAGGCGTATCCGGAAACCGAAATTGTTCTTGTAACCACTTATGCATTTCCTGAGAGTATGGCAAAAGGCCAGGTTCTTGACATCAGCGGGTATTTAATTAAACCCTTGAGCGAAGCGAAGATCAGGAATGTCACGGACCGCGCATTACGTCAGGGTGTGCTTGCCCGGGAAAACCGGCGCCTTTTGCTTACCGTGACCGCGGCAAAGAAAGAATGGGAAGCCACCGTAGATGCGATTGAGGACCCGATTTTCGTGACGGATTTCGACTATACGATATTGCGCGCAAATCTTGCAACCTTCCAGAAATTGGGTAAAGGTGTCAATGAAGTTATTGGCAAAAAGTGCTACAAGGTATTTCACTGTGCTGATCACGCACTTGATGATTGCCCGGGCAAAAATGCCCGGGATAGTGGAGAACCAGCGAGCGATACTGTTCTTTTCAAGGGTTTGAAACTGAGGTTGAGTTGTAGTGTCTATCCGCAGGTCTTTGCGGGCGGTGGTGGTCTTGTCCATTATTTGAGAGAACCAGTTCTGGATACTGGGCAGCAGGCTGAAACCATGACCAAATATGAGCGGCTCTTTGATGATGCACGTATTCCCATTCTCTTTGTTGGTTCTGATGACTACAAGGTGATGGATGTAAACCAAAAGGCAATTGAACTGTTCGGCTACGAACCAGAGAAGATATTTGATATGGATCTGGAGGATCTTTTTGTCGATTCGCTGCGCGAGACCACGATAAATAATATTATCCAGCAGGTCCAATCAAAAGAACCGCCTTTAAAGATCAAGGTAATGGATTGCAATAAGAAAGAGATCGATGCTTTTATTATTGCTAACCCTATTAATATTGGTTCTGCGAGTTATATCGAGCTATTCGTTGTGCCGGTTGATATACTCAGTGGGGCTCGGTAGTCAGCGTTTTGAGTGAACCAAATGAGGTGAAAAACAAACGTATCTGCATAACCGGTGGCAAGGGGTTCCTTGGTCGGCATCTGGTCAGGGTGTTCAAGGAGCGAGGCTACAAAAAAATCACGGTTGCGGATCTTGATGATTTTGACTTACGCATGCTTGATGGTATTACCAGTATGTATGAAGAAATTAAGCCTGAAATCGTGATCCATCTTGCGGCTCGGGTTGGCGGTATCGGTGCAAACCGAGAACACCCGGGTGAATTCTTCTACGATAATCTCATCATGGGCGCTCAGCTTATGGAATATGGACGCAGGTACAAAGTCGATAAATTCGTTGCTATCGGTACGATATGTTGCTATCCCAAATTCACACCTGTACCATTTAAAGAAGATGATTTGTGGAACGGTTATCCTGAAGGAACTAATGCACCGTACGGGCTTGCCAAGAAGATGCTGCTTGTTCAATCTCAGGCATATCGCAAGCAGTACGATTTTAACGCAATTTTTTTGATGCCGGTTAATCTGTACGGACCAGGTGATAATTTTGATCCAGCCAGTTCTCATGTTGTTCCTGCGCTCATTAAGAAGTGTTTTGATGCGATTGAGGAGAATAAGGAGGAAATCGTGGTATGGGGAACAGGCAAGGCATCAAGGGAGTTTCTTTATGTTGATGATTGTGCTGAAGCGATTGTTCTGGCAACCGAGCATTATGATGGCCCAGAGCCGGTTAATATTGGTGCCGGGTTTGAGATTACAATCAAAGATCTGGTTGGTCTTATCGTGAAACTAACCGGGTTTACCGGTAAGGTCGTCTGGGATTCAACAAAACCAGACGGGCAGCCAAGGAGAATGCTCGATACGTCAAGGGCAGAAAGAGAATTAGGATTCAAAGCGAAGACATCTTTCGAAGATGGATTGAAAAGAACGATTGATTGGTATCGATCAAAGTGTAAGACTTGATAGTTTTGAACTCTTCATTGAAAATTAAGATAGTCTCGGAAAGCACATAACTCCATAGGGGATTTAGTGGGTCAACATCAGCTCAACAAAAATATTTTCTCAGGTTCTATTACTGCTGCCATGGGAATAGTATTAAGCATAATTTCTTACCCAATATATTTACATTTTCTTGGTGCCAATTTATATGGTCTGTGGATAATAGTGTCTGTTGTTATTTCATTTAGTGCAATTGGGGCGCTTGGTATTGATGAGGCAATTGTCAAGTACGTTGCTCAGGAATATGGTAAGAATAACAAAGAGAATATTTTGAAATATATTTCAACTAGTATTAATTTTTTAGTAATATGCGGGATTCTTATTATTGCTATATTGATGAGCCTTAAGGATGTTATACGAGGATTTCTGAATTTGGGGATACAATATTCGGAATTGTTCTATGCCATTTTCCCGTTTATTGTTATCCTATCAGTCTTT
Organism: Candidatus Stahliibacteriota bacterium; assembly: GCA_030609135.1. Lineage (GTDB taxonomy): Bacteria > Hydrothermota > Tepidihabitantia > SM23-42 > SM23-42 > JAUVZL01. The sequence goes on from JAUWCU010000072.1 coordinate 8,088, forward strand.
ATTTACATAGTGAATTTGATTAATTCTGTATTAAAAGGACTTGGTCGGTTTGACCAAGCTAGTTATTTCCTACTCGGTGGTAGGATAATAGCAATATCGATAGCAATAGTGTTACTGACTAGTGGCTATAGCATATGGAGTCTTTACTGGGGACAACTTCTGTCTTTCATATTTGTATTGATAATAAGTGCTATTTTCATATACAGGAAAATAGGTGCTTTCTATAATCCGTGGAAATTTGAAGTAAAATCATTCTGGATACTTATTAAATTCGGTGGTACGTTAACCCTTTCAAAAGTGATTTCGATGTTGCTTGTACCATTTGTAAAAATTGTGATTGTTCGGTACATCGGATTATCCGATGTGGCATATTTTGAAATCGCCCATAAGATTGTGTTACAGATTCGAAGCTTATTTGAGAGAGGTATCAGTGCAATAATGCCTGAAATAAGTAGACTGACAACTGCTACCCATAATCAAGAGAAAGAAATCAGTCGAATTATGTTCAAGGCCTATAACTTAATTCTATTTTTTGGATTACCCACATTCATTCTTTTGATCTTTGTGGGAGATACAATCATAAAACCATGGCTCGCAACAGAATACAATGTGGCAATAAGTACTACTTTCAAGATCATAGCGATCGGTTTCACACTTAATTTGTTGATTATACCTATTTATTATCATTTCATGGCATTAGGTAAGGTTAAGTACTGTTTTTATAATCACCTTGTACAAGCGGTATTGAATTTTGGATTCATATCATTATTGTTGCTTACAAATATCATAGATTATTATTTATTCGTGGTATCTTTTGCCGTTTCGGTCGGTGTATCAGCCCTAGTGTTGTTAATACTGTATTGCAAAAACATAGGAGCCCCGTTCAAACATATCGGCAGGTTTGCTGGTCAAAAATTCGGGAGGTAACACCTATGGGCAAAGAAAGTTCGATCAACAAATTGAGATGGTTGCTTATTCGATTCTGCAAATTCTATTGCAGATATATATTGATACCTAAAACAAGGAATTTCATTTTCAATTTTGGCGTTCAGTTGGCAAGACATATCAATTCATATGGAAGTTTCGTTGTTCAAAGCAAAGATTATCGTAGGTTTCATGTTGACCTAAATGATGAAATGTACCATAGTCTCTATTTTTATGGGTCATATGAACCATGTGTGACAGAGTTATTTAAGAAAATAATTAGGCCTGATGATATATTAATAGACGTAGGTGCAAATTTCGGGTGGTACACTACTCTGTTTAGCAAGTTAGTGGAAAAGAAAGGTCAGGTTCATAGTTTTGAGCCAGTTCCTTGGATTTTTAATGAATTACAGAAGAATGTTAGATTAAATACTGCTCATGGCGATATTTTCGCAAATCAATATGCACTCGGTAATAGATTGCAGAAAATCGAAATGTTCGTTTTCTCAGGATTGCCTTGTGGACACGCATCCATGTCGAAATTGGGAAGAGATGATCATGCGCGTTATGAATGTCCCATGACAACACTGGACAATTACATAAATGAAAAGGGAATCAACAATGTGCACATTATTAAGTGCGATGTTGAAGGAGCTGAGATGTTCGTTCTAAAAGGAGCAGAGTCGCTGATATTATCTTCACAACCGCCAATATGGATATTGGAATTGAATACAGAAACTTCTGCCCATTTCGGATACCAACCTTGTGATTTATTGCGTTATCTACAAAGTAAGAATGACTACCTATTCTATCGGATAACCAAAAGGCATCTGAAGATGTTGTCTTCAGTTCATGATTATAAGAATGGCGACAATGTCGTGTGTGCAATATCTGATTTACATAGGAAGAGAATAGGGCATCTCATTAAATAAACGTCTCCCGTATGTGTAGCGTGGGGATGGGAAAGCACGTTTTGACTGTTTCAAAGAAATGAAGCAAAAAAGGAGTAGATGAATACCACAATCCCTTTTAAGAGACCGGATACCGCCATTCATGATAGTAGACTGAGTTACTACTTGGTAATGGTCTTTCTCGCACTGGCGCTTGGTATATTCATCGCTTTCGGCATATTTACATTTTCCCAGACTCTAATGCTTGGTATTATTGCTTTTCTATTATTTATCATCTTTAACAAGCCTGACATGATCTGTTATGCTCTGATCATTTTCATGTTCACGCCTCTTTCCTTGGGCACTATAATGCAGTTGAGGATAATATGGCTTGCCGAGCCGATTATCGGTATTCTATTTCTATTGATTTTTCTGAGGAATATGATTGCTAAGGAAAAAGCCGGGTTTTTTTCAGTAAAGGCGAATCCGTTTTTCATCCCGCTGGTTATTTATGCGGGCGTACTTGTATTTAATTATGCGCGGTTTCCCTTACCCGCAAGTTCAGTGGTAGGTATTGCCGAAGAAATGGGGGGTATTAGATACTACTATGAGAAATTATTGATGTTTTCATTGTTTTTCTCAATAGCCTACCTTGCTGAGACCGACCACGCATTCACCCGGCGTTTGAGTAAGGTGATGTTCGTGATGGTGCTTGTGATAACTTCTATTGGTATGTTGACGACGTTTATCGATCCGTTCTATAGGATGATTGTAAGCCTTCAGGAGAATGGTGTTCTTGCTACTGATACAATACTAACTGGTTGTTGGAAAAAGGTGATTGATCCGTACACTGGAGCGGTCAGGAGTTATATTTTGTGGATAACGCCTTTCGGTATTCTTTTATTGATATCAGGTATGGTGCGCATCAAACCTGTTCTGAGAATAATGTTGCTCGGTTTCTTGGCGCTCGGTCTGATTTTGAGTGCCACCCGCAGTTTTCTTTTTGGCACGCTCGTTGGTCTTATTGTATGGGCATTTTTGACCAAGAATAAGCGTCTGTTGATCGCTTTTACGGTTGTTGCTCTTATTAGCTATCTGGTACCAAATATTGGTTTGTTTTCCAAGCAGATAACCCGGATAATGTATTTCTCGGCAGATATCGATAGACTTACCTCTTTTCGTTACGAGCTGTTCACGACCTACTGGGATATGTTCAGGCAGAACATTCTGTTCGGCGTCGGGGTTGGTGCAACTGAGATTGGTCATAGAATACCAGATTCCCCCGAGTTTTTCTTTGCACAGAACCTGCGGTTTGGCGGGCATGGGTTTTTCCTTGGTACCTTATACACCCAGGGCGTTGTTGGTCTATTACCATTCATATTTATCTATATCGCGTGCATAAAAGCGGCTTCCATATTATTTAATCAAAACAGATTTCGAGACTACAAGATTGTTGGTCTCTTTACACTAATGTTTATTGCATATAGTATCATTCCATTTATTGTTGGTGGTACCGAGACCTATAATCAGCTTTTCATCGTAATTGCACTACTCGCTGGTGCGTATGCTAATTTCTTCAAAAAAACCAGCTTACATGAATAAGCCGTTAGTTTCGATAATAACGCCCTCACTAAACCAGGGTAGATACATCGAGGAGACGATTTTGAGTGTCCTCGATCAGACCTATGACAACATAGAATATTTGATTATGGACGGCGGGTCAACTGATAGTACTCATGAAATAGTCAGAAAGTACGAGAATGACCCGCGTCTTAAATTCTATTCACAAAAGGATGAGGGGCAGTACGATGCGGTAAACAAAGGTTTTCTTATGGCACGTGGCGATATTCTAGGATGGATAAATACAGATGATATCTATACGGAACGTACGCTGGAAAAAGTTCTGAAAGTGTTTGACGCTAATCATGAAGTTGAGATCGTGTACGGAAATTACTACAGTTTTATGGTGAAACGAAAACTCAATAGAATAGTGTTTAATAGGGATTTCTCACACAAGTGGCTCAGGAGATACTGCTATACCAATCCGAGTGTCACGTTTATCCGGAAATCCGTTATCCAAAATGATCGACTTTTCATAGATAACTCAGTGTCCACATACGGTGATTGGGATTGGTATTTGAGGATGGCTGAGCAGGGCAAGAAATTCCATCATTTGCAGGAAATCCTTGGATATTTCCGAATCCATCCTTGTTCCCGCATAATGAGAATGGACCAAAGGCAAATTCATCTTGAGCGGTGCATGATTGCACAGCGTCATAGTATTCCGTTGAGCTACATGACCTTATGGGTAGATTTTATGATACCGTGGTTTGAGCGCATACAAAATTTCGAATATCTTATAAGAAGGAAAGAGTGGTGTGAAATAGGCAATAGGATCATTAATATATCCAAGATACTACTTGAGAATTTCAAAGGGAGATTAACGTAGAGCAGGTGCTACATGCCTATTGTGCGTGAGAGAATCAAAATCCTACACATTTTGTGGTCGGGCCGTTCAGGCGGGGCAGAAAGATTTGTTCGCGATATTACTATTTATTCAAATAGGAGTAGATTCGAACATAGAGTGTGTTTTCTATCTAAGGGTGGTGCGATTGCCGAACAGATGACCAAGAATAGTATAGAGATATATATTATTGGGATGAAATCAGGATTTTCGATGAGTTCGTGTGCACGGACTATGAAAGTGATCCGTGAATTCAGACCTCATGTTATTCACAACCACGTTAGAAATTATTTGACAAACTTGCTCATTTTTTTGTCCAGTAATACACCAAAACTCTATTTTGAGCATGGTGGCGATTTGATTGGGGCGAATCCGTGGCGGGATGTACTGTTCTACAAGATCTTCTGCCGCTTTTACGATCTGATACTGACGAATTCGGACTACATGCGAAATAAGATAGTGCAATACTGCAATATGAATCTTGAGATGATCGCGACATTTCGTATTGGCATTGATCCACAAATGTACAAGGACAGTAGGGGAAAAAAGAAGCTGAAAGCGAAATTCGGCATATCAGAGATGAGCAACGTGATAGGAACCGTTTGTAGATTGGTAGAAGCTAAAGGTGTGGATGATTTCATAAAGGTGGCACGTGAGGTTCAGAGAATGCGCCAGGATATTGTTTTTTTAATCATTGGTGATGGGGAAAAGCGTGCAACCTTGGAGAAGATGGCTGTGCAGTACGACGTCGACATACGGTTCTTAGGCGATCGCTCAGATGTGTCGGATTT
>JAUWCU010000037.1 GCA_030609135.1 Candidatus Stahliibacteriota bacterium
CGATAATCGAGCCTGGAAAGGCTCTCCCACAATAATAATTATCCCCCTGTGGGAGCGGGTTTCCACCCGCGCGATAATCGAGCCTGGAAAGGCTCTCCCACAATAATAATTATCCCCCTGTGGGAGTGGGTTTCCACCCGCGCGATAATCGAGCCTGGAAAGGCTCTCCCACAATAATAATTATCCCCCTGTGGGAGCGGGTTTTTCCCTGCCTCCAAACCTTAGCCCTGTATGTCTATATGTTTTTGAGGCCTAATTTAGAGTAGTATTGTTTGTAAAATTTTCTGTAGGCGCCGGTTTGGGTATTCTCAAGCCATGTTTTATTCTTTTGATACCAGTCAATGGTTTTTTTGATACCCCTGGCAAAGGATGTTTTTGGCTGCCAGCCGAGCTGCTTCTTGATCTTACTGATTGACAGAGAATACCTTTGATCATGGCCAGGTCGGTCTTTGACATAAGTAATCAAAGATTCATCGATGTTTAATATTCGCAGAATCGTTTTTATCACCTGGATATTGGTTTTCTCGCGTTTTCCAGCGATATTATAGATTTCACCGATTTTACCTTTATGGAGTACTTGATCAATTGCCGTGCAGTTATCTTCAACATAAATCCAATCCCTCACATTCATGCCATGACCATATACCGGGATTTTCTTGTTATTCAAGGCATTGAGAATGACCAAAGGTATGAGTTTTTCAGGGAATTGGTATGGTCCATAGTTATTTGTGGTGCGAGTTATAAGAACCGGCAATTTATAGGTTATATGGTAAGCCATTACCAGACCATCAGCCCCGGCTTTGCTTGCTGCATATGGGCTTGATGGAGTAAGCAGACTATTTTCACAAAAGCTGCCTTTTTCTATAGAACCGTATACCTCGTCAGTTGAAACCTGCAAGAATTTATTGGTGCCGAAGTCAAGGCACAGGTTGAGCAGGGTTCCGACCCCGAGAAAATTCGTCTTCATGAATTGGCTTGGTGCAGTAATACTGCGGTCAACATGTGTTTCCGCGGCAAAATTGATAACTGCATCGGGTTTGAATTTCTTGAACAGCTTTTTCATAGTTAGAGCATTGCAGATATCGGCTTTGACAAAATGGTAGTTCTTGCGTTTTTTAAAATCTTTAAGGTTTTCTAAATTACCGGCATAGGTCAGTTTGTCGATATTGAGTATTTTACAGCCGGGGTGTTTTTTTATGAAGTATCTGATAAAATTTGAGCCAATAAAACCGCAGCCACCAGTTACCAGTATAGTCATACTCAAATCCTAAATTCTAAACAATTTCAAATTTTCTAATGTCGAAATACAAATCATGTTTTGGTCATTTGAATTTATAATTTTGGTATTGTTTAGGATTTAGATATTCGATATTAGTATTTTTCATTATCCATCTTGGCGCGACCAGTCGTATGGTATTTCTGAATCATGGGCTGGTTTTCGATATTCATCCGGTTTTTCATAGTTATAGCACTCAGTAACAATATTCACAATCATTGCTTCGGTATCACTTATGCATTTGAACCCATGCCAGACTCCTTTAGGGATATGGATGAGAACACGATTATTAATGCCTACGAAGAATTCATTTATCAAACCCTTGGTTGGACTTGTTTTACGATCGTCATACAGTACGATCTTTACCATACCTTGTAAGACCGTCATATTATCGTCCTGGAGACGGTGATAGTGCCATGCCTTTACTACATCTGGGTAAGCCGTGGTGATATAAACCTGGCCGAATTTTGAGAATTGCTCGTCATCAGCTCGTAAAATTTCCATGAGGTTGCCGCGTTCATCAGGGATTATTTTCAACTCTTTTATTTTTACTCCCTCGATTAATTCCTTGTTTGCCAATTCTCCACTCCTTTTATTCTTTCTGCGTTCTCTGCGTTTTTATTTAATGATCTGGACATAACTCTGGTCACCCAGAATGAATTTGTGGGTTCTCGGCGACTGCGTAGTTACACTTATTATGACGTTTTTGCCAACAATGGAGCGGTCAATTCGCTTTTCAACGTTTTTTATCTGGGCGCCTGCCATTATTACGCTATTTTCGATTTCAGAATTTTCAATAACTGTATTGTCGCCGATCGATGAAAACGGACCAATATAAGAACCGATGATCTTGGCATTCTTGCCAATGATAACTGGTCCTCGCACAACACTCTTTTCGATCACTGATCCTTTTTCAGTTCTTACCCTGCCGTTGATCTCAGAATCTTTTTGCCTGCCATTATCTAATGATTCTATATTTTCCAGGACAAGCAAATTTGCTTCAATAATATCATCTGGTTTGCCAGTATCTTTCCACCATCCCTTGACCATGTGCGACTCGACGCTGAAGCGATTATCCAGGAGCCATTGAATAGCATCGGTGATTTCTAATTCATTGCGCCATGATGGTTTAATGTTTTCAATGGCGGTAAAAATCTCCGAATCAAATAGATAAACACCGACGAGAGCTAAATCTGAAGGTGGCTTTTTCGGTTTTTCAATCAGTTGTTTTACTAAGCCCTTTTCATCAAGAACCGCAACGCCAAATTCTTGAGGGTTTGGGACCTTGGTGAGCAGGATTAGGGCATTTGGTTTGTTGTTTTCAAACTGATGGACAAAATCTTCAATTCCTTCTTTCAGGATATTGTCGCCCAGATACATAATAAATGGCTCATTACCCAGGAAATCTCTGGAGATTTTTATGGCATGGGCAAGGCCAAGTGGCGCATCTTGTGATATATAAGTGATTCTAATATTCCATTTCTCTCCGTTGCCCACTGCATCGTGGATTTCTTTTGCAGTTTCGCCGATAACAATACCGAGTTCGTCTATACCCGCTTTGACCAGGGCTTCTATTCCATAGAAGATTATGGGTTTATTTGCTACCGGGAGGAGTTGTTTTGCGCCGGAAAAGGTTAAGGGTCTTAGACGAGTTCCAAATCCACCGGCGAGTATTAATCCTTTCATTTTATCCTTCACTTTTGAATAGATTTAATGTACTCGGTCAGTCCATCTTCCCATGATCGCAGGTTTTGTTTGAAGAAAAACTCAAAATTCTTAGAAGCAAGCGGGGCAAATCGCGGTCGTAGTGCAGCCAGGTTAAGTTCTTTAACCTTTATCGGGTTAAGTTCAGTTTTGAATTTCATGAGTTCTTTTGCTTTTAATCCAAAATCGAGCCATGAACCAACACCTCTGTTTGTAAAATGGTAAGTACCATAATTTTCTGACTTCAAAAGAAGAAGAATTGCTTCTGCTAAATCTAAGGTATATGTAAATGAAGCAAACTGATCGCATATAACGTTTATGGAAACAGATTTCTTGTCGTCAGCAATGAATTTCGGGACATAGTTTTTTGATCCTTTGCCAAAAAGCCATGAGGTGCGTACGATAAAATAGCGGGTACAAAGATCCTTGATGTAGTTTTCGCCGATTAATTTTGTCTTGCCGTATTCATTAATTGGAGCAGTCGCGTTATGCTCTAAATATGGTTTTTCTTGGCTGCCATCAAAAACATAATTAGTGCTAATGTAGAGTATTTTCGCATTGATTTTCTTTGCAATGATTGCCAGTCCATAAGTCCCCAAGGCATTTATGTGGAAAGCAAGGTCCTTATTTTCCTCACAATAGTCAACATTACTAATTGCTGCAAAGTGTAGGATAATATCAGGTCGATGTTTTAGCAGGATTTCGTTCGTCTTTTTGAAATCGGCTATATCGAGTTGATTGAGATCGCTGGCTACATAGTTGATACTGTTTTTATGGAGGACTTGTTGCATTTCCTTGCCCAACGCGCCATCTGCGCCAGTGATGAAAATTTTCATTAAGTCATTATACTGTAATCAGGTGTTTTGTCAATCACTACCTCCCGCTTACCTCGGTGGGCAGAACACGGTTAATTTCACTGTTGACTTTCTTGTGTTTTTGTAGATAATAATTCCTGCCTAAGAAAAATCACGAAACAAATTCGTGTATTCAAATCTTGAGAAAATACGATTTGATTAGAGATAGATGAAAGGAGGCTAAATATGACAGACAAAAAAGCCGATCTGGCTGGACCAGGGATAGGAAATTATACAGAAGTAGAGAAAATCTTGCCGTCCGATTATAAACCACTTCTGCCACCAAAAGAGAGGATGAAGGCTTTATTTGAGGTAAAGAAGTATATTGAAGAGAATTTGTGCAAAGAGCTGAATCTCTTTATGGTTCAAGTGCCGCTCATTGTGGATATAGAAAGCGGAGTCAATGATATGCTTGACCGCGATGGCTCCCGTACGCCAATAGATTTCTACTGCGGGTTAGGGCTGGAAAAGCAGATCCATGCCCAGGTTGTGCAAGCAGCGACTAAATGGAAGCGACCTGCGCTCAAACAGTTTAATTGTCAGATTGGCGAGGGTATTTGTACAGATATGAAGGCGGTGCGCAAGGATTATTTTCTTGACCATGATCACTCCTCTTATGTTGATCAGTGGGATTGGGAGAAAGTGATGTCTGAAGACCAGCGTAACCTTGATTACTTGAAGGATACGGTCAGGAGAATCTGGAAGGTAATCTATGGTGCTGGTAAGCATGCTCAAGAACTCTTTCCCCAGCTTAAAAATGATAAGTATCCAAATTTCCCTGAAGAGCTGACTTTTCTCCATGCTGAGGAGATCCTTGATATGTACCCTGATTTACCGCGCAAACAGCGCGAAACAGCAATTCTGCAAAAATATCCTGCAGTTTTCATAATCGGCATAGGCTGGACACTCAAGGATGGTTATCCACATGAAATGAGGGCAGCTGATTATGATGATTGGGTTACTGAGACAATAACCAAAGACGGCACAAAAATGCACGGTTTGAATGGTGATATCTTAGTCTGGAATCCAATTACCAAACGTCGCCATGAGCTTACTTCAATGGGTGTCCGGGTTACTAAGGAAACCCTTAAAATACAACTTGAAATGACCGGACAAAATGACTTTCTCGACCTGCCATATCACAAAGCAATATTGAACGACGAAATCCCATTGTCAATTGGCGGTGGCATTGGCCAGTCCCGGACATATATGTATTTACTGAGAACTGCGCACCTTGGCGAGGTGAGTGTTACAGTATGGCCAAAGATCCTCAAGGATATGTGCGCGAAGAAAAGCATTCACGTACTTGAGTAGATTGATGCCGCAATAGCAATACTGTAGTCTAAGTATAAACTGTTAAAGAACGAGTTACTATATTTTAATAACTCGTTCTTTTTCTTAATTTTATCATTTAGTCAATTAACAAAATGATAAAATGTCGCGATTCCAAGGCGTGTTTTAGGAAAGGTTTTTCCTTGACAAGAACTTGGTTTAGGAATATAATAATATTAAGGAGGAATCATGATTTTCTTAATCGGTATTTTTGTCTTTCAGAATCTAAAGCCTTTACAATATATTGATCCTTTTGACCGAATACCCTCGTATTATGGAGAATATGTCGCTACTCAGATCAAAATGCCATTCACCTACAAGGTTATTAGTTCATTTGACCAACCCCGCGATGAGCTTATCGTGGTTGTCATTAATGACAGCCTTTATCCGAGAATACAGAATTCAATTGATCGCTATATTCAAGATCTCACTAATGAAGGTTACGCTACACAGGTCATTACCGCACTCGGTGGTACACCGGAAGATATAAGAAATTTATTAATAGCACAGGTCCCCAATGGTCTGGTCGGCGCCTTGCTAGTAGGTGATATACCTATTGCCTGGTGGGAGGAGAGTTCTTATGGTGAGGATTATCCAATCGATTTCTTTTTTACTGATCTTGATGGTAATTGGGTAGATACGAATGGAAATGGTATCTATGATCAGCACAATGGAAGTGTTTCGCCAGATATATGGGTGGGAAGATTGTATGCATCGCGTCTGACTTATGACAATGAAGTACGGCTTATCAATAACTATTTTGATACTAATCATCAGTATCGAACCCATGCCCTCACTTTACCTAACAAGGGATTAGTATATAATGAGGTTACCTGGTATCCGAATGACCACGGTATGGGTTATTTATATAATGATGTTACTGTGGTAAATAATGCAAATACGACCACTGCCTATGATTATAAAAGCCGTCTTGGGCAAGAATTTCAGTTTGTTCATCTTATTGCTCATTCATCATGTTGGGCACATACGTTTTTCCTAACAGGTGGCGCGCATGGCGGAGGCTCGGTTTTCAGTTTTGAAATTCCCTTTGTTGATCCAAATGCATTTTTCTATTTTCTCAACTGTTGTATGGCAGCACGATATACAGAAACAAACAATTTGGCGAACTGGTATTTGTTTTCGCGTTCATACAGTCAGGTAGTTATTGCCAGCAGTTCTCTAATGTATGGTGTAAGCAGCCTCGCGAATTTCTATCAGGCGTTAAGCAATGATTCAACGTTTGGCGATGCCTTTAAAAAGTGGCACCAGTCAAATTATGATTGGTTTATGGGAACCTTATTCTTAGGTGACCCTTCCTTAAAGGTATTAGACCATCCTTTATCTTTGGTGACAAAGGGAGAAACACATTATTCTGGACATGTATTGGTTGATTGGACTACATATCAGGTTGAAAACAGTCTGTTTGTCAATGGTCACCCGACTTTGGGTAATGGACAGAATAAAGTATGGATTTTCTGGGATTCAGGTCGCATTGTTCGGTCCGACACGTATGGTTCATTTTTTACTGGTTCTGGGTTTGCCCCGCCGGAATCTGTTGCCTGGCATGAATACTATGATTTCTTCCCAACCACAGCAGCAGATAATGCTGGCAGGCTCTGGGTTGCCTGGCAGAGTTTCCGTGACTATAGTCAGTATTATGACCACTTTAATATTTATAGTTCTTATCATCATAATAATTCCTGGTCCACGCCACAATATGTGAGACCACTTGATGGCTGGCATGATGTTCAACCTGCATTGGCTGCAGGTGATGATGATAAGGTTTGGATTGCCTTTAAGAGTTTTCGTGATGGTAATGCCAATATCTATGTCTCAAATGCGACCTCTGGTGGTTCATGGATTAATTCTTATGCCCTGACCCAAACCCTTGAGGATGAAACCAATCCCGCAATTGTCGTTGACCAGAATAATGATGTCTGGGTGTTCTGGTCAAGCAGTGCTCAGGGTCATTATAAGATATTTGGAAGAAAATATTCAGGGACATGGCAGGATGTGTTCCCGGTTGACACAAGTAGTGCAGATAATGTGTCGGTTAAGGCTGCAGTGGATAGTCTAAATAGGGTATGGCTTGTCTGGCACCGCTGGATTGATAATCAAGCAGAGATATATTATTCTTACTACGATGGCAATGATTGGTTGACCCCCGGACCGGTGACCAGCAACTCCGCAGATGACATTCTTCCCTCAATTACAGTTGATGAGGTTGGTCAACCCTGGATATGCTGGATGTCTGATCGGGATGGTAACTGGAATGTTTACTGTTCATATTATAGTAATGGCTGGACTATTCCTGGTGCTGTAACCACACATCCAGAATCTGATATTGACCCAGTGATCATTAGTGATGACTCGTCCCGCGTATGGATTGCATGGGCAACTAACAGGAATGATTACTGGAATATCTATGCGGCTTGCACTGACATAACAGCGATAAAAGAGCAACCAATCATCTCGCACCAGATATTCAACATCGAAATTTCACCAAATCCGTTCCATAATGCAATCCATTTTGAATCACACATCCCTTTTGAGGTAAGGATATATACGGTTGCCGGTAGATTACTCAAAGAATTCAAAGGTAATAAGAAGAGCTACTCGTGGCAACCAGGGGAATTAGCACAGGGCATCTACTTTGCACAAATTACAACAGATATTTATGAAAAATACGTTAAGATTATTTACATAAAATAATGGAGTCATTGTTTAAGTTGAATTCCTAAGGGTAGAATTATCGCGCTATAATGTCAAACAAATCAATCTTAAATTTCAAGACCTGTTCCCAACTTATACCCGATTTTCCTTAAAAACTCATACCGTTCTTTTCGTGCTTTAGCATCTTCAATACCTTTTGAGGCATAACCGTCAATAACACCGACCACGCCTTTTCCCTGCTCATCTTCAACCAGCAAAATCTCTACTGGATTTGCTGTTGCACACAGGATTCTTACAATCTCGGGGCAGGCTTTTATTCTATCAAGGACATTTATTGGAAATGCGTTCTTTATAAAGATAATAAAAAAATGTCCTGCGCCAATTTTGTATGCATAATCTTTTGCTAAATCAACCAATTGTTGATCATTGCCTTCATAACGGACAAGGCACTTTTCTGATGCCTCACAAAATGCCAGGCCAAATTTTATCTGAGAATGGGCATTTACTAATGCCTCATATAAATCTTCTGCGGTCTTTATAAAATGGGTGTAACCGCATATCATATTAACACCCTCTATTGGTTCGATTTTTATTTTCTTTATTTCCATTTGTTCTCCTTTGTAAAAATTGTGGGAGAGCCTTTCCAGGTTTGATTATCGCGGGTGGAAACCCGCTCCCACATTTTTCATTTTCAATATCCTAATTCTTTCAAGAATTTTTTGTCTTGGCGCCACTTTTCCTTTACTTTTACCCACAGTTCGAGATATATGCCACGACCCAGAAATTCTTCAATAGCTTTTCGGGCTTGTTCGCCTACCTTTTTCAATGCCTCACCATTTTTGCCGATAAGGATACCTTTTTGCGATTTTCTTTCAACATAAATAAGAGCTCGAATATAGTCCTTACCTTTTTCTCTTTCTTTAAATTCATCAATCACTACACATGTAGAATAGGGAATCTCTTTTTTAAAAGATTCAAATACCCGCTCCCTGATCAGTTCAGCAACAAAGAATCGTTCTGGACTGTCAGAAAGATCGTCTACCGGGTATAAAAAGGGACCTTCAGGAAGATATTTAAAAATAGCTTTTTTGAGTTTTTCAATGCCGTCACCATTTATAGCAGAAATTGGAATAATCTCCTTGATGTTGATTTTTTTAAGCTTATCAATAATCGGTAATAATTTTGTCTTAGGCACAATGTCTATTTTATTTATAACACATATTAGCGGCCTTTTTTTACATGATTCTAATAGTTTCTCCGGGAAATCTTCTGATTTGAACCAGGGGTCTACTATCCAGATTATCAGATCAGCATCTTTGGTCGCTCTTCTGATCTGTTTAACCATCTGCTCCTGTAATTCATAAGCTGGTTCAATAAGGCCGGGTGTGTCAAGGAAGTAACACTGGTATTCACCTTCAGTGAGGATACCGAGTATGCGCTTTCTTGTTGTCTGGGGCTTGGCAGTAACAATAGATAGTTTGATTTTGAGTAATCGATTGAGCAATGTTGACTTACCGACATTCGGTTTGCCGATTATGGAAATATAACCCGATTTCATAGCAAGAAGGGGGTGCTAAACACCCCCTATAATTATCCAAATATTCAATTAGTCTTCTTTAGTTGTTTTCTTTTTCGGTGTTTTCTTTGGTTTCTTTTTTTCGACTTTCGCTTCCTTTACTTCTTCAGTTTTTTCTTCTTTCAGATCATCAAAACTCTCTTCTTTTATCTCAAGTAGATTCTTGTCGTCTTTCTTCTTTACCAGTACGGTAAAGATTAACGTATTACCAGACCAGAAAATTGCGCCGCCAAAAGAGAAAACAACGAGGATTATTAAATAATAAATAATGCCCAGAATGAATGACGAAATAGCTCCTGCCCAGCCGTTATATGCAGCAACATATTCGGGTGGGAACAGAAGATTGGGCATGCCTATCCATTCGATGTAATCGATAAACAAGTTATAGTATGTCTCAGGGCAGAATGGTGGTAAGGTGATTTTCACGTAGTAGGCGGCATTTAAGAAAATATTATCAATCTTGGCGGCGGGGACAATAATTCCGATAACATCGTGTGCTAAGAAAATAGCTTTGGCAGCAAAAAAACCGAGTATTGCGACGCCAAGGATTTGGACAACTTTAAGAAGGACTTCGTAGGTGATAAGTCGCCACGGTTGATCATTGACTACTGAGAATGATTCAAAGAGGGTGTCAAATGTGTCATTGCCAGTGGTGCCAACAATTGCTGGTCCAATGATAAGGCATACGATAGTAACAATGAGCAGATAAATAATAGCCAGACTGACGACAAAAGCAGGTATTGCGAAGAGAATAAAGAACAATTGGCCAAAGTACGGTATCCAGGTTACTAAACCAAGTGCTATACCACCGAGAACAAGCAACGCCATACAGCAGATAAGCACAAATGGTGCTATGATAGCAGATTTTCCAGTTTTTAAAGCGAATTTAATGGCGTCCTTTACTTCATAGAATTCATCACCCTTGAGTTGTTCATAAGTGATTTTTGAGACCGCGACACCAGCGAGTAATGCAACACAGACCCACCACAATACTCCGATGATCCACAGGACGTAACTATACCAAGGCATGCCCCATTGAAACACCGGGACAAGACGGAAAGCCTCCCAGACTTCGCCGATTTGAACACCAGCAGCTATGTATGCGAGAAAAGACAAAATGCCATAACCTATAAAAGCTATAAGAAAACCGAGAAAAGTAACCCAGATTTTCTTAGGACTGAAGCCCAATCTACCAGCTCTGAAAACATCTTTATAATTAAAGTGTAAATTAGTCACTGCACCTCCTTATTTTTGTGTATTATAATCACAATATTTCAATTGTCAATAGTCTTGACTTTGCGTAATTGTTCAATTTTCAGTGGAATTTGTAGTTGCGACATTTATGCCTGTCCCGAGTATATCGAGGGGAATGAATTGAAGGGCGTGCTGGATGAATTGTTGACAATTTATGAAATATTAATATAATTGATCAGGAGGAATAATGAATATCGGTTGGCAGGAAATACTGTTAATACTGTTTATTGCCCTTTTGCTTTTTGGCGCGAAGAAGATACCTGATCTAGCACGGTCTATGGGAAAAGGGATTAAGGAGTTTAAAAAAGGTTTGAATGAAATTGATACTCCAGGCGAAGATAAGAAAAGCAAAGAAACCAGTGAAAAAAAGGCAGATAAGTAGGTTTTTCGCATTATTAGTGGTAAAATAGATTTATTGTGCGGCGTAGGCATTTGATTATTTGCTAAATGGAGAGGTGTCCGAGTGGCCGAAGGAGCACGATTGGAAATCGTGTGTCTGCTGAGAAGTGGATCGTGGGTTCGAATCCCACCCTCTCCGTTCCCACATTTTGTAAAAAATGTGGGATGATTACAGAGATGTAAAACCAGATGACGGAGATGAGTAATATCACTGTAATCGATTAAGCGCAGCTTAATAAGAAAGGAGAACTATGTATTATAACGGCGCAAAGAATATACTAGTATCTTTTTTAATTTCATTTTTCACTTCGGTTATGGTATGTGTGGTTTTTTTCTTTATTGTACCATTGTTGAGACAACCCCCAGATACTATGGTACCAGACTTGCTTGGTTCAACGACTGAACAGGCACGAGTAATTGCTGAGCAGCGCGGTCTGTTACTTGTTGTTGGAGGTGAGGAGGAAAACGAAAAATTCACTGAGAATCTCATATGTCGTCAGACACCACTTCCTGGATCAGCGGTGCGCACGAGGTCCACAGTTACTATTTTCCTATCTAAAGGTTCAAGCCAAATCATCTTGCCAGATTTTAAGGGATACGGTTTGAGCGAGGCTACGGTGCGGTTCTCTGCGCTCGGGTTGACAATCGGCGAGGTTAGGAGTGAGGAAAATGCGACGGTCGATAAAGATAAGATTATTTCAACAAAACCAAAGGCCGGCTCCAAAATCAACGAGGGTGATGTGATTTCTGTAATACTGAGCCGGGGTGTTGAAGTAGCAAAGGTGCCAAGATTGATCGGGAAATCTCTTTCTACGGCAAAACGGATTATTGAAGAAAACGGTTTTGTTGTAGGGTCTGTAACCTGGGAGGTCAGCATTGACTACAATGTCGGTATAATTATGCGCCAAAGACCCAGCGCAGGACAGACAGTGAAAAAGGGCTCTAAGATCAATCTTGTTGTGGCTACGGTTCTTGAATGAAAAGGATTTTTCTCTACCTTTTAGTAATCTTAGCCTTTTTCATAATTGGCGTTCTTATCGCCAATTTTCTCATCATGCCTTTGATAGTCCACAAAGGCAGAGAAATTGTCGTTCCCAATGTCTGCAACCTATCTTTGGAAGACGCCGTGAAGGAGTTGAATAAACGTGATCTTGAGGGTCTTGTAACAGAAAGAAGACATGATCAGATTATTGAAGAAGGGTACATTATAATACAGGAACCTTTACCTGATCAGGCAGTGAAGTCAGGCAGGATAATACATCTCACCATCAGTTTAGGTCCACAGGTCATAAAGGTTCCCTTTCTTGCTGGTGTTGATATTGAAAAGGGCGAACTGATTCTTAAACGACTTGGTTTTGCAATTGAGCAAATCGGCTACGTAAATTCTGACACAATTGCCAGAGGTAGAATTATCAGAACAATCCCGGAATCTGGGGTCGAATTGACCAAAGGTGATGCTATAAAAGTAATTGTTAGCAAAGGACCAGTTCTGAAAATGCCAAACCTTACGGGTAAGACGCAGCATGAAGTTGAAGTCGAATTAGAAAAACTGGGTTTAGTCCTTGGTGAAATTAAAGAAGTCGAAGGGAGTGGTATAAAAGGTAGTGTGATTGTGCAAAGTCCTGCACCAGACGAGATCGTTGAGCCTGGTGATACCGTCACGCTGATGGTGATTAAGTGAGGGTCGCCCCTTCAATCATTGCGGCGAACTTTGCTGCGTTCCAAAAAGAGATAAAAGGAATAGAGAAAGCAGGTGCTGATCTATTGCATCTTGATGTAATGGACGGGGTATTTGTTCCTAATCTAACTTTTGGTCCCATAGTTGTGGATGCGATAAATGCCGTCACTGATCTGGAGCTGGATACCCATCTTATGATCATAAACCCGGAGAATTACCTTAAGCAGTTTATTGATGCGGGTGCTGATTGGATTTCTTTTCATTGTGAAGCAACCAAAGAAACAGATGCTTGCCTTGAATATATCCAAAGCCGGGATAAGAAAGCAGGGCTCGCAATAAACCCTTCTACATCTTTTGCCAAGATTAAGCAATACGTTGAGAAATTGGATTATTTGTTGATTATGACAGTCAATCCGGGCTTTTATGGACAGGAGTTCATGTCTGAGGTTCTAAACAAGGTCGAACAAGCCAAAGATTACATAAGCGAGCACAAATTGAGTTGTTTGTTAGAAGTCGATGGTGGTATCAACTGCGTTAATGCCTGTTTGGTTAGTCAGGCAGGTGCTGATATTGTTGTAGCCGGCGCCGGCATATTTAAACAAGAGAACTACACAGAAGCAATAGAAAGATTGAGATGTTCGAAGGTCTGATCGACCGATTTCAATTAATAAGAAGGAAAATATTAGGCTATGGTCGAATAACCGAACGTGAAATTGCGATTATTCTAAAAGATATTAGAATCACCTTGCTTGAGGCGGATGTTAATTATAGGGTCGTAAAGGATTTTATTAAGGAACTGAATACAAAATGCGCTGGTTTGGAGTTGGCTAAGACCCTCAACCCCGGTGATATCGTCATCAAAACTGTTTACGAAGAATTAACCAAACTGCTTGGTACTAAACCCCAGCAAATGGAATTCAAAGCCAAGGGACCGTTAATTATAGGTTTGATTGGTCTACAAGGTACAGGTAAAACAACGACCGCCGCAAAATTAGCCTTGAAATATAAAAATAAAAATCCTCTGTTAGTACCGGCTGACGCCAAACGACCAGCGGCCTATGAGCAATTGAGTCAGCTTGGACAACGAGCTAAGATTCCGGTCTGCCCGCTTTACCAAAATAGTGCAAAGGCTACTGTGAAGAAAGCAATTGAGCAGGCTATTGGGCAAGGTAATATGTTGGTTATTATTGATACTGCAGGAAGACTGCATCTTGACGACGAACTCATTGAAGAACTTAAAGAAATCAAACGTGTTGCCAGGTTTGATTATCGCTTGCTTGTAGCGGATGGGATGAGTGGTCAGGATGCGGTAAATCAGGCAAAAGCATTTCAAGAAAAGATCGGGTTGGACGGTGCGATCCTTACGAAAATGGATGGTGATGCCCGAGGCGGTGCAGCATTGTCCATAACCCGGGCTGCTCAAGTGCCGATATTCTATGTCGGCACGAGTGAGAATCTGGATGGAATTGAGCAATTCTACCCAGCGCGCATGGCGCAGCGGATTATGGGCATGGGTGATTTGGCGAGTCTTGTGGAAAAGGTAAAGGTGGTTGAAGGGGAATTCGACGAGAAGAAAATACGAGCTAAAGTGATGAAAGGAGAACTCTCTTTTGAGGATTTCCTCGTCCAGCTAAAGGCGGTCAAAAAACTTGGTCCCCTGTCAAAACTTGCCGCAATGATGCCTGGTATTAAAGAAAGTGATGTTGATGAAGATGAACTAAAGAGGATTGAAGCTATTATTCAGTCAATGACAAAAAAGGAAAGACTCAATCCTGATATAATCAACGGGTCGCGCAAACGCCGAATTGCTGCGGGTAGCGGCACAACAATGAGGGATGTGAATCAGCTTCTAAAACAATTTGACTATGCGCGCAATCTCTTGAAAAAGATGGGTAGAAAATTCCCCAAGAATATGCCGTTTAAAATATAAATAAAGGGGGAGCAGAACTCCCCCTTTTGTATTTTCCTGATACACTATGTTGTGTTACCCTTATCAATGAGCCTGAAATAGTGGCGTACTTTCCAAGCTTCACTGAGCAATTCGTAGTAACCATCATAGCCATCTGGGTCAGGTACGGCAAAGAACTCATATCTTACGAATTGCGTACCAAAGAACGAAGCAAAGTTCTGCGCCGTAGAACCAGAACCATCTTCCTCAAAGCGGAATTGTGCAGACAAACCAATATTGGATGATGTAGTGATGTCGATCTCTGCTGATTCATTAACCGTACTCACGTCATATGCATACTGATAAAAGGTCTCTTCCCAGTTCCATTTCATAGAACCAGTAACATGGAGCGTATCTGGAATTGCTACCGTAGTATGGAAGTATATCTGATTACGGGTTTCACCAATGAGCCAGACATCCATTTGCGTGGGAACACTGTCTTGCCAAACTGAATCCCAGATATCAGGCGTGAACATGAGTAAGAAGAGCATTGTATCGATTTGCACGTCCATGCTATCCAATGGGATTTTCCAGATAAACTCGTAGTAGAGCGTGTCTGTACCTTCGGGTAAATATAGATACGTATTTGGGCCACTCCACCCCCAAGGTGCACTGTCAACAAGAGGTCCTGAGCTCTGGTAACTACTGTACGCATAGACATTGGTCATCATTGCCATCATATTGAGACCTTCAATCAAATTGCCGGCTTCATTCAACTCGGTTTGGTCAGTGTCATCACCACAACCCGTGAGACCGATTACAAATAGCAAAGCTATTCCTAATGCAAAGAGTCTTTTAGACATATATCCCCCTTTCTATAGACTTAAATATTATAATGACAATTAATATGTTGTCAAGGTGCTTGGACAGAAACCTGGAGACACGTTTCACTGAAGATACGCTGCGCTTAGTTGTCTGATTTATCCCGCTTCGTATTATAATTCTATAAATAGGATTGCGGGATTTACCAGACAATGCCCGATGAATCGGGCGACTACAAAAAAAGAACTGAATAGACAGTATCGGAGTAATGGAGAGAACAATATTATACTGAAGAAGTTCTCGACAAAGCTCGCCTGTCTCGAACAAGGTGAGAGGAACAGTAACTCTTTACTCTTCGAGTAAGTCCCATAGAAGGGGGGCGCATCGAGAAATTCATTTGATAAATTCAAAATTAATGGTTCTATCCTTTGTTGGGCTTGGTCTGGTTGCTGCAGTACTGCCATTATTGTCTACTGAAAAAGGTGCTTATGCTACCCATATCTTTGAGGCGGTGCTTCTGCTTGTCTCAGGCGTGTACTATGAAATTGAGGTTTTGCCGATTTGGATCCGACCTTTGAGTTATATTTCACCAGCAACTTATACCCTAAGAGCGATGCGTGCAGCTCTGCTCCAGGGGACTGGGTTGGGCGAATTACTGCCGACTATTATTTTGCTATTGGTTATCGGAATCGTTCTTATTCCTCTAGGCATCATTGTTTTTCGGCAAGCTGAGTTCTATGCCAAGAAAAAAGGTAAGCTCAAGCGCTCGGGATAGTCATCACCTGTTGACAAACTGATTTCTATAAATATGATTGGATATTATGGGACCCTTTAATACACCGTGGCTTACATTTCTCGCCTGGATTGTTGCCTTTGGTTGTGTTGTCGGGAGCATTATCTGGGCAGTGTGGATTTTTAAGCCAAAAGAGGATGATGATGAGTGAAACGCCTATCTATGCCATAATTATCCTTGCTTACTTGGCAGTACTTATTCTCATCGGGTTTATTACTGGTCGCCGAACCAAAAGTGTCGAGGATTTCTATATAGGTGGTCGTCAAATCGGGCCCTGGGTAACTGCTCTGTCCTTTGTCGCGGCTTATTTTAGCTCAGTGGTCATTATTGGCGGCGGCGGCTTTGGTTATATGTTCGGGATGGCGACACTTTGGATAGGAGCAATCAATGTGTTACTCGGTTGCACAATATGTTGGATTGTGCTTGGACCGAGGATCCGACAGTTCACCCAGCGGTTGAACACCATGACCATACCCGGATTTTTTGGCGAACGCTACCAATCGAGATTTGCCCTTGTTTTTTCCGCCTTAGTCATTGTTTTATTTATGGTATTCTATAATGTTAGTATTCTCAAGGGCATGGGGCATATTTTTGAGGTTATTATGAATATCCCTTATGCCTACGCGATTTTTCTGGCGGGTATTATCATTCTGTTCTACGTTTCTATAGGTGGTTATCTGGCAGTGGTCTGGACAAGTTTTGTTCAGGCATGGATCATGGGTATCGGTTTAATCCTCCTGACTATTTTTTCAATCAAAGCCATTGGCGGCATTGCGTCGGCAAATCAAGCTTTACAGACAATTGACCCTGGTTTGGTAAATACCCCTGGTGTATGGGGGTGGTCAGGACTTATTTCTTATGCCCTTATTGTAAGCTTTGGCGTATGGGGCATGCCTCAATTAGTAGTCAGATTTTATTCGATAAAGAATTTACGGGTTTTAAAAATAGGTACAGTCGTCGCGACGATAGGAACATGTATGGCACTGCTGCCTTATTTTAATGGCGCGATTGCCCGTGTACTCTTACCTGGTCTTAAAAGCCCAGATCTTGCAATTCCTACATTAGCAAAGACTGTTCTTTCGCCGATTGGTTCAGCAGTAGTCCTTGCTGCAGTTGTCGCAGCAGGTATGTCAACCTTTGCTTCGGTTTTGATAATTCTGTCGAGTTCGCTTATTCAGGATATCGTCAAAAAAGGTATGAAGAAAGACCTGAGCCATAAACAGGTGTTATTATATAGTAAACTTGGCAGCGCTGTTATTGGTATTATTTCTCTAATCATTGCCTTGAGGCCACCGGCAATGGTATTGACCTTGACCGCATTTGCCTGGGCAGTCATTGCCTCAACTACATTGTGGCCAGTACTTTTTGGCATCTACTGGAAACGAGCGACCAAGCTCGGTTGTGCAATATCAATGATTGGTGGATTCTCAAGCGCATTAATTTGGATGGTTATTGGTAAACCCTTTGGTATTCACGGTTTTGTTCCCGGGATAATTGTCGGCTTCATTTTAATGGTTGCGATCAGTTTTTTCACACCTGGTTTTTCCCAGGCACACATAGACCGCATCTGGGGCTAAGACCCATTTACTTTGTTGGATAGCAGCAATGCTGCGGGGTTTACTCGGTTTTTATTAATTTTATCGTATTTTCAGTTTTTTCACACCTTATATTTACCAAGTAAACACCGGGCGGACAATCCAATCCTTGATTGTCTGTACCAGACCAGGAAATAGTAGATTTTAGATTGTAGATTTCAGATTTTAGATTGAATTCTTTAACTAATTTTCCTGTCACATCATATATTTTCAATTCTTGGCTCTTCACTCTTCCTGTCCCGTGGGATGAGTCTGTTATCCTATCGGGATGCCCGATACTGAAACTGACGCCTGTCTTTCTGCTAAAGGGGTTGGGTATGGCACTGA
Source organism: Candidatus Stahliibacteriota bacterium (assembly GCA_030609135.1). Classification (GTDB taxonomy): domain Bacteria; phylum Hydrothermota; class Tepidihabitantia; order SM23-42; family SM23-42; genus JAUVZL01. Next base: position 18,172 of record JAUWCU010000037.1, read on the forward strand.
TTAGTGGTTTTGTATCATTGTTATCATGGGTCTCCCATATACCAGGGATAACGTGATTTGTCTTATAGTAGATTTCTTCCTGTCCTGTGCCATCTCTTTGGTCCCACCAAAAAAGCTGGACAAAATCGCTTGGGTTAAGGCAAATTTGGGGATCGAGTCGAATATCCGGATAATTAAAAGTCAACTGTACATTTGGTTCCCATTGACCAGCTTGGGCATCATGATATTTGTACATTATTTCGATGTGCCCGGATATTGATTCATGGAATGTCAAATGGATATCTGAGTTGAGTTGGCTTACTGCGATATCAACATGGGGCATTGCCATCTGCGAAGGGAATACTGTTTCTGGTCCCCAGATCTGACCAGCTGAATTCCATATTAAGTAATGGATTTTTTCAGTCAAAGACTGACCACCGCCATAGACAAGATGGATATTACTTAAAGTATCAGCAGCCAGACGTGGATAAACACTGGCAAAGCCATTATTAGTTATCGGTTGTGATGGAGACCAGGTGCTGTTTTGATAATACCGGTGGTACAGTTCAGGGATGCCGCTTCGATAGTCCTGGAACACACAGTGAATTCTATTGTCTGGAGCGACTGCAACGCCGTAATAACCATTTGGTGCATCGTTTAAATCAGTTACGGGCATTTTTGCGCTCCAGCCAGTACCATCATTGGTCACGAACCAGATCGTCTTTGGTATATTGTTTTCATTGAGCCAGAATGCGTATACAATATCATTCGTATCACATAAGACTTTGGGTCGTCCAGCCAACCCTATGGAATCACTCTGGGTAACTTTTTCCTCATCCTCCCACACGCCAAGTGTATCATTATATTTCCTATAGCCCAAATCATAGCGTGCTCCAGGGGCTCCAAACCAGCGCAGAAACACAATATGAACATTGTTCATTTTATCGACTGCTAGCCAAGGCGAATTGTGGGATGTATCGAGGTTTGAGACCGCGAATAGGCTGTTCCAGGTCGTATCGATCCTTACCCGATAGTGAATTTCATCACGACCATGGAGTCGGCGGTTGTCTTTCCAGACAACGTGTATCCTGCCCAGTGCATCGGCGATGCCTCTTGGCGTGATCGATTCCTTGGCATCATTAAGGCTCAACAACTCATCATCACGCCAACCAGCTGGTGTATCAGTCGGACAAGTTAACATAGAAATCCCCGGGTCTATTTCAATGTCGATATTGCCGAATTGATCAACATCACCCCATACAAAAACGACCGAAAAGATAATTAAAAGGATAAATATTTTCATCTAATGTATTATACTGAGGTGACGTAATTTGTCAACCACCCAGGCTGCTAAGTCCTCTCGTTGCATGCAATGTCAGGAGACATTGCACTCCAAAACACGGGCGTAAACGCCCTACTCCTAATTCTCGGTCAGCCTGTTATAACTTGACATTGTTTTGTTTTTCAATATAATTTACAATAATGTTGTCACTAATACTTATCCTTCTGGCAAACAATGATGTTTTCCTATTGCCCAACGATGCTGTAGAAATTAAAATATGGCGCCAAGAAGATTTAAGCGGCTGGTATACGATTGACTCTGACACATCCATAAACATTCCATTATTAGGAAAGGTATCAATAAAAGACATACCGATTGACACGCTCCACCAAATACTGATCGCCAGATTCAAAAATTTTTATGCCGATATTTTTGTCGATATTAACTTTTATTATCGGATTAATATATTCGGTGAGGTCAAGGCGCCAGGTTACTATTATGTGAAGAGTGAGGATAATCTTATTAATTTACTTGCCCAAGCAGGTGGACCAACTGAACGCGGCAATCTTGGTAGGATCAAAATTGTGAATCTTGGTACTGAGAAGCAGATAAATTTCGAGAAAACCTTAAAAAGTGGCAAAAACCTGGATTTGTTGAAACTGCGACCTGGTGATGTGGTTATCGTCGCGCGCCGATTAATGCCTGCTTTCCAGGAATGGTCAGTACTCTTCAGCTTGGGTACTTTGATCCTCCAGATTTATATAGCCGCACAATGAAAGCCGAGCCTACCCTACAAGATTACATAGGTGTCATAATTGAACGGCGTTGGTTGGTCATAATCTGTGTTGGTGTTGTTACCCTGGGTGCTTTGATAACGAGTCTGTGTTTGCCAAAGGTTTATGAGGCTCGGGTGAAGTTTAAGCTCGATCTTTCCGGGTCAAAACCTCTTTTCTTTTCAGAGATTTACACACCTCAACGGGTTGACCCGGTGGAAAGTCAACTTGAGATTATAAGAAGCCGAACCTTGGCGCGGTCGGTTGTTGAAAAACTCAATCTGAATTTTATAGTCAAAAACCACCGGTACTGTTATTTTGATTCTATCTATGTAGCCGGGGATTTTCCAGCCGGTGAATACAACCTGATATTTGACGACCATCATTTTTCACTCGTCGGCAAAAAAAATGTGGTGATTGGTACTGGACGAATCGGTGAGCTTTTTGATATTGGCACACTGAGATTCCTTATCCAGAAGAAACCAACCGAGAATATCGGGATCATCGTCAAGGCGTATGACAAACGAGCTGAAGAGTTACAAAAAACAACAAGTGCTGGTCAAATCAAGAATACTTATCTTGTTCTGCTCAAGACAAAGTCCTGCTCCCCAGAATTAGCTGCTGATATTGCTAACACGCTGGCTTATGAATATATCAACTACTCGTTGGCGACGATTAGAGAAGTAGCCAAGAGTTCTAAAGAATTCATCGAAACGCAGATTCAGGTCTTTGGTGAAGAGTTGAACAAGGCAGAGGAAAAACTTCGTCAGTACAAGGAAAAAACTGGGATTTTCTTGCTTGATGAATCGGCTAAAGAGATTATATCTTCGCTTGCCCAGTTCGAAGTTGAGCGAGAAAAAGCCGTTGTTGAGTTACATGAGGTGGAGAGTGCTATAGCGAGCCTCGAGGACGAATTAGCAAAGGATGAAGCCACCTACGGTACCTACAAAATGATGGCGTCGTATCCAACTATAGCCAAAAGCCCGATTATTATTACACTCAGGGAAAGATTGAAATCGCTTGAGGAGAAAAGGCAAGAGTTATTGCAGAATAGTGAGACAGCCCAGGGGTTGAGCGAGGTCGAAAGCAAAATTAAGAAGGCAGAAGAAGAACTCCAGCGAGCTACAAAAAAGATTGTCCTTGCTGGTCCGTCAATTCAAGATCCTATATTTCGGTCGATTATTTCCCAGATAATAAACAGAGAAACTCAAGCCATGGCTCTTCACAGCCGGACGGGGGCGTTAAATAATATAATCAGTCGCCACAATTGGCGTTTGAAACAGCTGCCTGAGGCTGAGGTTAACCTTGCCCAGCTTGAACGCCAGAAAATGGCAAACGAAGAAATCTACACGATGCTGCTCGGTAAACTCGAGGAGTCGAAAATTGCCGAGGCGATGCAAATAAGTGAGGCAAGGATTATTGATATAGCAACAGTCCCGGATAGACCGCTTGAGCCAAAGCCAAAACAGAATACTATCCTCGGTTTTCTCTTGGGTTTGCTAATC
>JAUWCU010000139.1 GCA_030609135.1 Candidatus Stahliibacteriota bacterium
GGTTTGAATATATTGCTCTGTAAGTATGCAAAGTATCTGGGTTGCAGAGTTTATTATTTCCTTCCACCTCAGATTTGGGCATGGGGTACATTCAGAAAATACTTTATCAAAAAATGGGTTGATAAAGTCATTTCAGTTTTCCCGTTTGAATACGAATTCTATAAAAAAATGGGTATTGATACAATTTATTTCAAAAATCCATTATTTGAGAAGTTGAAAAATTACAAAAGAAATGATTTTAAAAAAAGAATCGGTCTCATGCCTGGTTCACGCAAAAGCGAAATCAAAAGGAATTTGCCGGTTATGATCGAGCTGATGAGGAGAATTGCTCAGAAAAGAAACGATATCGAATTTGTGTTGATTTTGCACTCAAGCCTCATAGGAGTAGGGCGTTCACGCTTGTTGTTCACGAGCCTACATCTCGCCTCGAGGCTCGATACCGAGAGGAAGGCTCTACTTCAGGATAAAGCAATAATTACAAGTGAAAATCGCTATCAAGCCATGAAGAACTGTGATTTGCTCATTGCCTGTTCGGGTACGGCGTCACTTGAGGCAGCAGCAATGGATATACCTCAGGTTTTCTTTAATCGACCTTCATTTTTTGATTATTATATCGCAAAAAGATTTTTGAAGATCAAAGAGTATAACTTAACAAATTTATATTATAATAGAAAAATAGTACCGAGTATTGTGTTACGTAATACAGATTATATCTTGCAGAGATTATTTATAGTAATCAATGATTGCATTTCTTGAAGAAAAACTTCATCTTCGGAACTGACAAAACCAAGTTTTATCTTTGAATTATTGGATGTTGTAACTGTTCAATTTTCGGTGGAAAGTTGTAGTTGCGACATTTATGGCGCATATTTGTTTTAAATTTCAAGACATTTTGCACGATGAATCTCCGTAGAGCCTCGCTTCATTAAGGCAAAATGAACTCTACGAGAGCGGGCGTGCGACTACATTAGTCCACCAAGTTTTGAACAGTTACTGGATGTTTCAAATATTGACTTCCGATTTTTATAGGGTATAGTACAAAAGGTGATAAATGGAATTCTGCAAAAAATGTCTTCTTCCAGAAACATATCCGAAACTGAAATTGAATTCAGCAGGGTATTGCAACGTATGTATTGAATATGAAAGGAAATTTGGCGATTTTGATTCCGGAAAATCCGAATCAGAATTGAGGAAAATTTTAGAAAAAGAAACTGCAAAAAACAACAAACTCATTGTAACATGTAGTGGCGGGATTGACAGTTCATACGTTTTGTATTTATGCAAAACTAAATACAAACTCAATATAATCGGCGCCAATTTTGATCATGGTTTCCAATCTGAAACCGCCAAACAAAATCTCTCTAATTTAAGTAAAATTTTGAATATTGCTATTACCACAGTGAAACCGGATTATAGGGTTTTATATCGACTATATCGCGATTTTTTGTTAAGAACCGGCGATTTTTGTACACCATGCTGTCAAGGTTGCTGCCGTTCTGGCTTTGTAGTTGGAGACAATAATAACATACAGACAATAATCCACGGTGGTATGTCTGGTTCGCGGGTTGAATTCAATGTTCTCGGGATGTACAAACATCATTATGAAAGATTTATGAAGATAGTTGGTAATGATTACACTTTTGAGGAATTGCAGGATATCGTGACGCCAACCGATGAAATAAAAAGATTTAATCTCATTTCATTACCTCGATATTTAAACTGGGAAGTAAGAAAAATAGTGAGAATGTTAAGTAAAGAAGTAAGGTGGAAGTCGATGCCAGATGGAAGGACAAGGCACGTAGATTGTATAGTTGCTGATGCTGCCGATCATTTTCTTCAAAGGAAATTTGGTTTTTCAAGGCACTGGATGAGTATTTCGGCAAATTTACGCGCCGGTTTCATAAATATTGAAGAAGCTCGTACTATGCTCAAGGACCAGGAAGAAGGAGTAAGAGAGGAACCTCAAGAAGCTATTGATGCATTGTTGGAAAAAACAGGTCTTGAGAGGAAGGAAATTAACGAACTACCATTTTTTAACAGCGAGCCTGCTATTAAATTTCTACCATAGAATACAATAACAAAAATTACCCTATGATTGCTACCAGATGATTTTGATTGACGACTATGTTATTTCGTATATAATAAATTGTGGAAACAATGAATCTGGTGACGAGTCCTTTTGGCATTGGCGAAAAGTTAATTTTTGAGCTATTGAAAAAGGGCGAGTCAGTTTACACGCTATTTCCTTCTCCTAAAGGCGTCCCTATGTCCTTTCTCGGTAAGATAAACCTTAAATATGGCTTCTTTAGATTTGATCGCGACACAAATGTTGATAAAGCACTACCCAGGAAAGTCAAGTATGTGTGGCATTTGTATGAGGTATATAATGGTTCTTTCACGACAATTTTCAAATCAAATCCATGTGCCACGCTGCTTTTGCTTGATTGGGCAAGAAAAATCGGCGTCAGTAAATTCATATACCTCTCAAGTGGTGAGGTATATGGTCAGGGGCATGACCTTGATGAAAAGGCTGACTATAACCCACACAGTTTTTATGCGACGACTAAATTCGAGACAGAAATACTATTCCGCTATTATTTTAAGTCATTTGCATTGCATACGGCGCGGGTTTTTTTTCCATTTGGAAAGAATTCACCGCCTGGACATGTGTCGAACTTTTATCAGGCAATTAGAGACGGTAAAAGTGTTGATACAGAATACAGTATTATTAGCCCGACTTGTGTTGGTGATACTATTGCTCCCTTGATGAAGCTTCGGGATATTGATGGGCATGAAGTGTTCAATCTATGTGGGAGTCCGGTCAGGGTTGATGATTTGGTCGATAAAATCAGATATGTGTGTGCCGGGTCGCCAAAGAAAATTAGTGTTGGTAAGCTCGAACTCACTGGAAATAATTCAAAGGCGAAGCAAGTTCTGGGTTATCAAGAAACACCCCTCAATGAGGCAATCAAGAACTCTTTTGGCAAATAATCCAGCATCGCAAAATACGTGGTTTTTAAACACCCCATAACTGAATGATTGATGTACTTTTTGTAAATCCCAGAGAACAGGGTGGTTTTTTTGAAAGAATGCCTCCGCTTGGTCTTGCCTACATGGCAGCTAATCTTGAGAAGCACGATCACTCAGTTAACATAGTGGATTTGGAAGTGGGGGGAAATGAACTCGGTCCGTGGTTAGAGAAGTCCAAACCAAAGTACGTGGGTATTTCGGGTACAACGCATACGCGTTTTGAGTCTTTTCGTTTGGCAAAAGAAACAAAAGAATTTAACAAAGCCATTGCTACTATCTATGGTGGGGTCCACGCTACCTTCACTGATATTGAGACCCTGGAGTGTATTGAGGATATCGACTATGTGGTACGTGGTGAAGGTGAGCATACTATTGTTTCGTTGGTTAATGCTCTTAAGAAGGGCAAAGATCTCAGTAAGGTTAGGGGCATAACCTATCGTGACCACGAAGGTATTCATAGAAATCCACCGGCTGAACGCATCCATGTTCTTGACGATTTACCTGCACCAGCTTACCATTTACTTGATATTAACAAGTATGCGCTCAATATGGAATTCATTGACAGTCGGGGTATTTCAACTATCACTTCGCGTGGCTGTCTTGCTCGATGCAGCTTTTGTTCGGCTAGCCGTATGTTTAACCATCAGGTTACAACGCATTCGGCGCCGCGTGTCTTGGATGACATTGAGTTGCTCTTTGACAAATTTGGATACAAGGGCATAAAGATTTTCGATAGTACGCTAACTATGCAGCGAGAACATGTAAATGACCTGTGTGACGAAATCACGCGCCGCAGATTGAATTTCCCCTGGGAATGTGAAATACGGGTAGGTACGGTAGATCAAGAAATGCTTGAGAAGATGATTGGTGCCGGATGTTATTACGTAAACTTTGGCGTAGAGTCAGCAAGTCAGAAGGTATTGAACCTTATGCGTAAAGGTTTTACAGTAGAACAGGCACAGGAGCTCTTGGATTTGTGTATTAGAATCGAGTTGAAGACAAAGGTCTTTTTTTCCTTTGGTCACATCGGCGAGACCATGGAAGATGTGGAAAAAACATTCGAGTTTATTGACAAAAACGCGGACAAAATAACAACTGTTGCGAGCGGCGCTGGTGTCAGAATTTATCCTGGTACCTATTTGGAAGAGTACGCCGTGAAAAACAGATTTCTGCCCGAGGAGTTCAGGTGGAGTCTGCCTTATGATGATGAGCGGTTGGAATCAATACTCCAGACAAGATGTGTGCCAATCCTGCTCCAACCTCAGCTTGGTTTTGCAGAGTTCGAAAGAATCGCGCTCAGGATTTACCGTCGAAGGTTCAGCGGCTTCCGGGGTTTAAAGCGCGGTTTTACAAAGATTACTGACAAAGATAAGCTTAAGAAGTTGTGGAATCTTTTGAAAGTGCAGGTCAAACAAGTTTTCAAAAAAGACCGGTTTTTGAAATGAGAATATTGCATCTGTCATTTGAGAATTTTCAGGATGTTCCCGGCTTATTAAGCCGCAGCCATAGATTTTTTGATGATGAAGGTGTCCTGATGACGATGACACCTTCAACCCTGGGTTTTCCCAATGGGATAATGCTAAACTACCCTCTTTTAAATTCTGGTTTGATAAGGGCAATGCGCCGGATGACCGGGCGGCAGAACGTCAATGTGCCCGAACATGAATTGAGATTGAGAATTAAGGGCGAAAATATATGGCAGAGGACGGTTTTTAAGACAAGGGATATAATTTGGTTGAATCAATTGCACAAATCATGGCGACGTTTTAACCTTAGTAATTTTGATATTTACCATTTTGATGGCGACTTGCCGTTTATCTTTGGTGACCGAATTTTAAAGAAACTTAAAAATAAGCGGATTGTCACGCATTTTTTTGGCAGTGAACTGAGGAAATGGGGGATGAATCCGTTTCTAAAAGAGTATGCACAGTTAAAAATAACGTCGGAATTAGATCATACAAAAATCGATCCATCCTTAGTATTCATACCAATTTCTTTTGATATTAGTGGTATTACACCGAGACAGCATGAGAATAAAGTGTTGAGGATTGGTCACTCTCCAACGCGCCGGTCGGCAAAAGGTACCGGAGATATTATCAAAGCAATAAATAACCTAAAAAAGAAGATTAATTTCGAATTTCTCCTTATTGAAGGTGTTTCTAATGAACGGTGTATGGAGCTCAAAGCGACGTGCGATATCGGAATTGACAATATTGGTAATTATGCAGGAACTGGTTATGGCCGAAGCGGGCTTGAGTTTTTGGCTTTAGGTATTCCAACAATAGTAGAAATTCTGGATGACTACGAATATCTTTTACCTGATCATCCTTTTGTCAAAGCGACCAAAAGGAATTTCGAAGATGTGTTATATAACCTTTTGATGGATGCTGAGCTGAGAAGGAAGAAACGGGAGCAGGGTTTAAAATGGGTGAATGATTTTCCAGCACCCAAACGTATCATTACCAGGATATATGAGGAATATAGAAGACTCGGTTGGGTTTAATCCTTAGCTCGTTCGACAAAACATATCCAGATAATAATCATACACATTATGTAGAATGTCAAGATCTACCAGGGTGACCGAGAATAAGGAGTAGGGCGTTTACGCCCGCCCCGTTAAATAAACTTTTAGGAAAAGTATGAGCATCCCTATTACGCAATTTAACAGGGCCCGTCAAAAACTGCCGAAATTTCATGAAATTTAACAAACCTGAAGGCTCTACTCCAATAAATTTCGGTATTCTCG
>JAUWCU010000131.1 GCA_030609135.1 Candidatus Stahliibacteriota bacterium
TCAGAGGACAAGCTTGATCAGGGGAACCAGGGAATCCAGAAAAATAAAGAATATACAGAAACCTGGATTCCGCATCAAGTGCGGAATGACAACATACATTCGGCAGTATTTGATTAAACTATTTAGGGTTCTGAGTAATAACTGTCTCCGTCGAAACTCCGCACTATTAAAACCACCATGTATCTAACGGGGTAAATTGGGCAAACTACAATGGTAGAGCATGGTGTTTTTGTTGACACAATAGATTTTTTAGGTAAACTGTCCTATGGAGGTAGTATGAAAAAATTCATTACACTATTTATCTTAACAATTATTGTATTCTCATTATCTTGTCAAAAGAAAAAAGCTTTTCAAGCTGGCTTTGAAATCCCTGAAGGGAAAAAACGAGATGTGGAAGTTCTCTATGTCATGCCGGAACGCGGAACTGAAGGACTGAGCGAAGTACGCGAAATCCTTGTTTCCTTTAATCAACCAATGGTACCGCTCGAAGGCGTGCCAGAATTCGAGAAGAGTGGACCACTAAGAATCAAACCAGAAATAAAAGGAAGGTACCGATGGCGCGGGACATCCACCCTGTTTTTTATTCCGGATGAACCTTTGGTCGGTGGGACTCAATATACCTGCACCGTACCAAAAGGCACAAAATCCCTGACCGGCACCGGGCTCAAAGAAGATTATTCCTGGCAATTTACAACCGCTCGACCCCAGCTCATTACTTCAAACCCATATCATAATCAAAAATGGGTCGAGCTGGACCATAAAATCTATCTCCTTTTCAATCAACCAATGTCACCGGATAAAACAAAGTCCTTTATTAAGTTACTCGTGCGTGACGAAAAAGGTTTTGAGAAACCGGTTCCTTTCAAAATACGCAGCATAAGTGAAAAAGAAAAGAAGGACCTTGGCTCCTATTGGAAACCAGAAAGAACAATCGTCGTTGATCTGGATCACGAACTGCCAATTGAAAGTGCAATTATGGTAAAACTACTCGAAGGTCTACCAGGAGCCTTGGGTGATTATGGTATGGAACATGAACGGACCGTTATTTTTCGAACTTTCAACTATTTTAGATTTGAGGGTCTTGATAATACCATACAAAACCCTCAAGAATCAGTAAGGTTCGAGTTCAGCAACCCCGTAGTATACCAGGATTTTATCGAGCATATCAAGTTCAGTCCAGACGTAAAAATACCTGAACATTATAAGAACTGGACCCACTCCTCAACGAGATTATATATCTATTTAGACCTTAAACCTGATACCAAATACAAAGTTACTATCAACAAAGAACTAAAGGATCGTTTCGAAAATAAACTCGGCGAAGAGATTAACGTATCGTTTAAGACTACAGATTATGACCCACAGTTAAAAATAGCCACTGGTCGCGGGATCGTTGAATCGTACTCAGCAAAACGACATCCAGTTACAGTTATCAATGTAAACCGAATCCGTAAGAAAATGGCGCTTTTGGAACGGAGTGAGATAATCCCCACAGTCCTTAGCAGTGGTGTCTTTTATGGAAGGAGCAAGTACAGTCCTGTATTCAATTATGACATCGATGAAAAATGGAATATCGATAGCAAAAGAAACAAACGAACCACAGTGCCGCTTGAGTTCAAGGATGTTCTACAAAATAAGGACGCTGGCTATGTTTTCTTTGAGTTAGATGCGGGTAAACAACTACGCTACGGTCGGCAATATTACCGAGGCTTGCTTCAGATAACAAATATCGGTATTTCCGCTAAATTCTCATCGGAAAATAATCTGGTATGGGTCACGACCTTGAAACACGCCCGACCCATTCATAATGCACAGATTGAATTGCGCGATGACAAAAATCGCGTCCTGTGGCAGGGCAAAACTGATCAAGACGGTTTGGTCCAAACACCAGGCTGGAAATCATTAGGTTTAGTTGCTGAGAACCGTTGGAACAAACCACGGATCTGGGTGTTTGCCAAAAGCGGTAATGATGAAACCTTTATTGCTTCAGATGAGGGCACTGGTGTTTATCCATATGACTTTGGTATCTCGTATGACTGGAGTCCTGAACCAGAAAAGTATCAGGCTCATATTTTTACTGAACGGGGGATATACAAAGCCGGCGAAGATGTCTTTCTCAAAGGGATTATAAGAGAAAAACACCAGGGCAAGTGGAGGATATCTCGCAGTGTGAAAAATGTTGATATTGAAATTTTCAATGCGCGTGATGAACAAATTTACTGCAAAACAATTTCTGTTTCAAAATACGGTTCATTTGATATCAAGCTGCCGATCCCATCAAATGCACCTACGGGCTGGTATGAAATAATTGCCGACCTCCCCGGCATTGACCGCAATTTTTACGGTTCATTCAGGGTTGAAGCTTACCGCCCTGCACAATTTGAAGTAAAGGCAAAGAGCGAGCAAGAAGAATACATTTTTGGTGATGATTTCAAAGGCGAAATCAAGGGAGGGTATCTCTATGGCGGACCAATGGCCGGCGAGAGCGCTGAATGGACAATGACCCTTGATTATTCATATTACACACCACCCGGCCACAAAGGCTTTCGATTTGGTCCATCCTATTGGTACTATGATGAAGATTGGGAATTTGAAGGTGTTATCGGCTCGGCTACAGGTGAACTTGATAAATATGGCAAGATGGATGTAGGAAAGAAGCTCGTTCAGAAAGATATTAGAAGAACGATGTTGCTTACTCTCGAAGGATCAGTAACCGCTCAAAATCGACAAACCCTTTCAGGGCGAACAAGCTGTCTGATCCATTGTGGTGAGTACTACATCGGGATAAAACCCCAGAAGACATTTATTGAAGCCAAAAACCCAGTGCAGTTTGAGTTTATTACAACAAAACCTGACGGTGAATTGGTACCTGGAAAAAATGTCAGTATCGAGATTATCAGAAGGGAATGGATAAGCGTACGCAAAGCCGGTATTGAAGGTAGATATGAATGGATGACTGAGAAAAAAGATAGTGTTGTCAGCAAATTCAAGGTTAAGACCGAACAAGTGGCAGTCGTTAAGTCCTTTACTCCGGCAAGAACCGGCTTTTACGTAATCCAAGCGCAGAGCAAAGATTCGCGCAACAACACAATTATCACAACCACTTATTTTTATGTAACAGGCGCCGGTTATATATCGTGGCGAAGAAGCGATGATGACCGCGTGGAAATTATCCCGGATGAAGAAAAGTATAAACCTGGCGATGTTGCAAAAATACTCGTCAAGTCACCCTATGAAAAAGCCCTCGCATTAATCACGGTTGAGCGCGAGTTCATTATTAGAAGGTTTACCCAAGAACTCATTGGCTCAAGTGATATTATTGAAATTCCGATCCATGAAGATTATCTGCCTAATGTTTATGTGTCGGTTATTCTCATCCAGGGTAGAAAAGGCTTTGAAAAATTTGATGAAGAAGGTGAGGATATAGGTAAACCGTCGTTCAAGATTGGTTACGCAAACCTTAATGTGGATCCTGGTACAAAACACCTTGATATCACGATCACGACTGACAAAGAAGAATACAAACCTCAGGATTCAGTAACCGTGAAATTGAAAGTCGCGGACCATAAAGGTCAAGGTGTCAAATCAGAGGTCGTCCTTGCCGTGGTAGATGTGGGTGTACTGAATCTTATTGGCTTTCAAACACCTGACCCATTTCCTGTATTCTACGGTTCCAGACCGCTCTCGGTGCAAACTGCTGAGAGCCGACTCCATATCATCGGACAAAGAAGCTATGATGAAAAAGGCGAGAACCGTGGCGGTGGTGGAGCTGCGGCTGCGCCATTTGCCTACCGGACAGAATTTCTGACAACCGCCTACTATAATGCTCGCATCTACACAAATTCAAAAGGTGAGGCGGTCATACGCTTCAAATTGCCGGACAATCTTACTACATTCAGACTCATGGCAACCGGACATACCAAGCTTTCTTCTTTTGGTTCAAGTGATGCAAGAATCAGGGTGAAAAAACCACTTCTATTACTTGAAGCTTTGCCACGATTCGCTCGGCTCGGCGATGAATTCGAGGCTGGTATTGTCGTTCATAATAACACAAAAGCATCCGGTAACGTGGTAGTTGAAGCCTCGGCTGACAATATCACATTGGTCAGTGAGAGCAAAAAAACCCTGGAAATCCCTGATGGACAAGAAAAAGAAGTGCGCTTCAAGTACCGTGCCCATAAGGTCGGCAAAGCGACTTTCAGATTCAAAGTATTTATGGGGAATGAATCAGATGGCGTCGAACTGAAAATACCGATCATCTCACCCCGCTTGACTGAAGCTGTGGCGTTGTATAGTCAGACTACAGATAAAATCTCTGAAGCAATTACTGTACCAAAAGACATATACCCTGATATTGGTTATATTGAGTTTACAACCTCGTCATCAGCGCTTGTCGGGCTAGAAGGTGGTGTCGAATACCTTATTAAATATCCGTATGAATGCCTTGAACAGAAGACTTCAAGGATTCTGCCCTTCATCCTTGCCGAAGATTTAATTAATTCTTTTGATCTTTCTGAACTAAAGGGTAAGGATCTCAGAAAAGAAGTCCAAAATACCTTAAAGGAATTTAAAGATTTCCAGCATTACAACGGTGGTTTTAAATTCTGGCAAGATTCATGGTACCCATCACCGTGGTTAACCGCATATGTTGTATACGCACTGGCAAAAGCAAACAGAAAAGGCTACTATGTTGATAAAACTATGGTCAATAGAGCAATTAATTACTTGAAGAATGTATTGCGCCGCAATGATATTGACTGGGAATATCCCTACAATAAAAATGTCCAACTGACTACGAAATGTTTTGTCCTGTATGCGCTCGGCCTGTGGGATGTTTATGACCATGGTTATATGTCCAAACTTTTTGAGAAACGCGACCAGATCTCACTCTTTGGCAAAACATTATTACTCAAAGCAACTCATATCTATGGAAATTCGTACTACAAAAAAGAGCTGAGAAGGATACTCCTTAACAAAATAAAGATGGCACCGACTACTGCTCATTTTGAAGAGCAAAATGCAATCGGCATGGCTTGGATATGGCATTCCAATGTCAGAACTACAGCACTTATTCTCCAGGCGTTTCTGGAAACTGGTGGAGAATTTGCCAATGCCGAGAAGATAATCAAGTGGTTGGTGACTGAACGAAAAATGGGGCGATGGCGTTCAACTCAAGAAAACATCTATGTCTTTGATGCATTCAATACATATTTTAAGATCTACGAAAAACAGACGCCTAATTTCATGGCAATTGTTTATCTCGAGAATAAAGAAATTGTGAAGGAAATCTTTAAAGGCAGAGAACTGCAAATAAGAAGAGAAGAAATTCCGCTCACTGATCTAACAAAAGGCAAACAGCTACCGGTTAATATTGAAAAGCGCGGTGACGGACGACTATACTATGGTCTGCGCATGCTCTATGCACCGACGCGAGAGCTCAAGCCCAGGGATGAAGGCATAGCCGTGTTCAAAGTAATGGAACCGCTCACTGATGGACTCTCCGGTGATGAATTAAGCGCTGGCAAAATCTACAAGGTAACGCTCAGTATTATTACACCCCAAGAACGTAATTTTGTCGTTGTCGATGACCCGCTTCCGGCTGGCGTCGAGGTTATCAATACATCATTTGATACGGAGAGTAAACAACTCCTCAGAATCATGGATAGTGATATGGATTACTATGATGAATACTATGTGGAAGATTATTACGATGGTGAGTATGATGACTACTACTATTATTATCCATCATGGGGTACATTTGACCACTGGGAAATCTATGACGATAAAGTCCTGTTATTTGCTGACGCCTTAAGAGCGGGTGAGCATACCTTTTCCTATCTGGTACGAGCAATGACATTTGGGAACTTTACAATGCCACCGACCAAAGCTGAAGAGATGTATACGCCTGAGGTGTTTGGGTATAACCGGCAGCGGCGGATAGTCGTTAAGTAGGGGGGTAGCTGATTCCTCTTTACTTCTTGTAATTCGGTTGTTACAGTTCCAATAAAATATGCCGAAATTTCGCAGATTTTGTAGTAGGGACACGCCATGGCGTGTCCCTACATTGGCACCATGCAATTTGAAAAAAGTAGTGGCTGTAGTGGCAGAGTTTACTCTGCGAATATCTGTCGAGCAAGCCTCTCGATATAACTCGAGACAGGCTCGACCACTACATTGGCGCCATGCAATCTGGAAAAAGTGAAGAGGAATCATCATCATCCCTTGACTTGTTTCGTGTTTTACCTATAATTACTTTTAATGAAGACCATAATGACCGAGTCAGAGATAAGGCGTGCGCTGGTTCGAATCGTCCACGAAATCATCGAAAAAAATAAAGGAACCAAGAATTTGGTACTGATTGGAATAAAAAGACGCGGTGATTTCATTGCTCGCCGGCTTGCTGAACGGATAGAAAAGAACGAAGGCAAGAAAATTCCCATTGGTGCTTTGGATATTACTCTGTATCGTGATGACCTGCAGCTCGTCTCGGAAACCCCAATAATCGAAAGCACGGACAT